>JBFXGD010000181.1:0-6917 GCA_050178385.1 Calditrichaceae bacterium | reverse complement strand
GTATGATCAGTATTGAGATTTATACCGAAAACTATGAAATACAATTCGAAAGCACCGGACCGGAACCTGCCCGAAATACGGGATGGAGAATAGGGCCCGGATTCAGCTTTCACCATAAATCCGTTTATTACTTTAATTTATCCTATCAGTTAATTCTTGAATCATCTGAATTGTCCGAAGAATTTTCCCGTGAGCATCAGATAAAAATCTTGTGGGGTCTATTTTTGAGTAAAAAATGGTCTCTGTTCTTTTATGGAGATTACAGATATTATAGTGATAAAGGAAAAGATATACCCGCGGAACTCTCATATACTCCGGTAAATAACGAAAACTGGTATTATATCAAACTGGGATATGATTTAGATATAAAAAAAGAAATATACATAAAGACCGGATACTCAAAAGAAGATCTAATCTACAGCAATCGCTCTCTCTCCGGCTGGCAGGGGCTGTTGGGATTTAATTTATCATTATAAAGTACAATGTCCGCTATACAATTCCTTCCCTGATATGACCTAATTATCCTGAAAATTATTCATTGAGTAGAATATTCCGTTTCATAATCGGGTTTGAATCTTTGAGATTAAAAAATCATAAACGGAGAAATGATATGTTCGGTCATCGTTTTACAAAATTTATGCCCGGAAATACCGGTGATCCTTCATTCGAATCTCTGCTTGAAGTCTTTTTGCAGCTGATCACCTATACAGGTGGAAATGTGTCTGAAGCATTAAGCTGGATGAATCAGTTAGATCAAAAATACCATTTGACTGATGACGGTTATGGGATGGGTGATTTTATCGATGAGCTGAAGGAAAAGGGATTCATTGATGAAAATAAGTCAGAATCGGGTACATTCGCGGTCACATCAAAAGCAGGGCAGACGATTCGCCGGCGCGCGCTCGAAGAAATTTTTGGAAAACTCAAAAAAGCGGGAAGAGGTAATCACCGGACGCCAAAGGCCGGTTTAGGGGATGAAACCAACGGTGAGCGGCGAAATTATGAATTTGGCGATTACATGGATCAGATTGATTCAACAACATCCATAAGAAACGCCCAGATTAATCACGGCATTGACGAATTCAAGCTGACCGAAAAGGATCTTGTGGTCGAAGAGCAGGAATATAAAACACAAACATCAACGGTGTTGATGATTGATATATCACATTCAATGGTTCTTTATGGTGAAGACCGTATTACGCCCGCGAAGAAGGTAGCGATGGCTTTATCAGAGCTCATCATCACCCGTTACCCGAAGGACACACTTGATATTATCGCGTTCGGCAATGATGCCTGGCCAATCGAGGTAAAAGATCTTCCATACCTGCAGGTGGGACCCTATCACACAAACACTTTTGACGGGCTTGGATTAGGGATGGATATCCTGCGCCGCAGGAAAACAAACAATAAACAGATTTTTATGATCACCGATGGTAAACCCACCTGTCTTAGGGAAGGAAATAAATATTACAAAAACAGTTTTGGTCTGGACCGCAAAATTATAAATAAAACCTTAAATCAGGCCGCGCGGTGCAGGCGTTTAAATATTCCGATTACCACATTCATGATCGCTAAAGATCCCTATTTGCAAAAATTTGTCAGGGAATTTACCAGGATTAATAACGGGCGCGCCTTTTACAGCAGCCTTACCGGTCTGGGAGATTATATCTTTGAAGATTATATCCGGAACCGCAGAAAGCGTGTTCGCTAATTCGTTCAAAAAAGGAGTTTTATGATGATCAAAAACCATAATAATATAAATACGCTTGGTGAGTTAAGAGAATCCGGTTACCAATCGCAGTCAATAAAAGATGAGTTGCGAAATAACCTGATTCAACTGCTTAACCAGAAAGAGAATCCGTTTCCCGGAATAATAGGTTTTGATGATTCGGTTATTCCGGATATTCAACGGGCCATTCTTTCCAGACATAATATCATTCTGCTCGGATTACGCGGGCAGGCAAAAACCCGTCTTGCAAGATTGATGGTAAATCTGCTCGATGAATATATCCCTGTGGTAAAAGGCTCGGAACTGAATGACGATCCGTTCAATCCGCTTTCCCGTTTCGCAAAAGATCTTGTGTCTGAAATGGGAGATGAGACTCCCGTGGACTGGGTTCACCGTTCAGAAAGATATACAGAGAAATTGGCCACTCCGGATGTTTCCATAGCGGATTTGATAGGAGATGTGGATCCAATCAAAGCGGCTGCGTTAAAATTGCCTTATACCGATGAGCGGGTTATTCATTTCGGATTAATACCGCGTTCGCATCGGTGCATCTTTGTGATAAACGAATTACCGGATCTTCAGGCGAGGATTCAGGTGGCTTTATTCAATATTCTCCAGGAAGAAGATGTCCAGATTCGAGGCTTTAAACTCAGGCTGCCGCTGGATATCCATTTCGTTTTTACTGCCAATCCTGAAGATTATACAAATCGTGGCGCGATTGTTACCCCTCTGAAGGACCGTATCGACAGTCAGATTCTGACACATTATCCAAAATCCCTCGAAACATCAAAACTGATAACCCGCCAGGAGGCAAAGCTGACTCCAGAGCAGATCAAAAAAATACAAATACCTGAACTCGTTGAAAATCTGGTTGAGCAGATTGCATTTGAAGCGCGTCAAAGTGAATATGTGGATTCCAACAGCGGTGTCTCGGCGAGACTTACAATTTCAGCATATGAAAATCTTCTAAGCACAGCGGAACGTCGAATCATACTAAATGGTCAGGATGATACATGTTTAAGAATTTCAGATATCTACGGGATTATTCCTTCCATAACCGGCAAGGTTGAACTTGTTTATGAAGGCGAGCAGGAGGGGCCCAGCAAAATTGCTCATATCCTGATTAACAAAGCAATCCGTAATCAGTTTATTCACTATTTCCCGAATCCGGAGCAACTAAAAAAATTGGAGGGGATCAATCCGTATCAGGAAACGACAAACTGGTTTTCACAGGGGAATGAAATCGATCTTCTCATGAATACATCTGACACTGATTATCGGAAAGCCATTTTTTCCGTTCCCGGACTCGAAAAATTAGTTGAGCGGTATCATCCCGGTATCAGTCCCGATAAAAAATTATTGCTAATGGAATTTGCCCTTCACGGTTTGGCGGAGTTCTCTTTTTTGAGCAAGCACAGGCTGGATACGGGAATCCAGTTCAAGGATATGCTCAGCAGCATGTTGTCCGAAAAAGAACTGGATGATGAGGATGATATCTATACGGGAAAATATTAAATTTTAAATAAATATTTAAATAAAAGGCAACTTTTCTTATATGGATTACGTATGAGCATACTAAAAAGTAATAGGAGCTTGGCATGACAAAGGAACTAATCAAGGCTTTGGTCGTACTAATAATCGCGACGCCTTTTATCTACATGGCTTTTGATGTGATCATGGATTTAGGAAAAAAATCATACGTTTATTATAGTAAAAAAGCCCGACCTGTTTTAGTAAACGTGGTAAATTCATTAATGAATTAATATAGATTTTAGAACATCCTACTACACCCAAAAAAGACGCTTCCATTTATTCGGAAGCGTCTTTTTTTGATTTTATCCGTTCAGGAAATCAATGGCCTGCCGTATCATATCCGTGCTGCACGCGAATGCGAAACGGATCGTTTTTTTATCATCGTGGAACGCCTCACCCGGAACACAACCGATGGCAAAATCATCAATTAAATGATTTACAAAATCCATTACAGATCCCTGCCATGCATCTGTGATCTCCGGATAGAGATAGAATGTACCCATTGGCGGATGCAGACATTTCAGATAAGGCGTTTTATTTATCCCGTTGAATATCAGATCGCGTCTCTCCCGGTAAATGTCACGCATTTTACCCACGTGATCCTGTGGACCTTCCAAAGCGGCTAATCCGGCATACTGAGAAGGGGTTGAAACACCGTTTATGGTGTAAAGAATCATTTTTTTGAGATTTTCAATCAATGTCTTATTACTGGTGGCCAGGTACCCGAGCCGCCAGCCCGTCATGGCGTAGCTTTTTGAAAAGGTATATACCGAAATAATTTTATCCTGAACAGCTTTTGGAAATTCCCTGGCGAGCGCTGCAATGCTGTGATGTTCGCCCTCATAAATAATATCCTCATAGGCTTCATCCGATACGAGATACAGATTGTGTTTCTCGGCCATCTTAAGAAGATGAAGTAAATCATGCTTTTTCATGATGCCGCCGGTCGGATTATGCGGGCTGTTTATCAGAATAGCTTTCGTGGAATCGGAAATAGCGGCGGATAATTCATCAGGGTCCCAGCGGTAATCCAGATCAGCCTTGAGCGGAATTTGCTTTATTTTTCCACCCGCCAGAAGGATATTCCAGGTACTCGCTGTCCAGTTTGGTTTAGGGACAATCACTTCATCACCGGGATTCAAAAGCGTGTTCCAGGTGATGTATAAGGCATGCATCCCCCCATTGGTCACCAAAATATTTTCCGGACCGTTTAAATTAGTTATGCGGTTTTTGGTTTCTAATTTTTTGAGAATGGCTTCACGAAGCGGTTTGATTCCAACAGAAGCGGCATAGTGAGTCTGATTATCGCGAAGCGCTTTAACCATCGCTTCTTTAATATGATCAGGTGTGGAAAAGTCAGGATCACCGGATTCCATTCGGATGGGATTCGGATGCTGCAGAAGACGGTCACGGATGGTTACAATACCGGAAAATTGAATATCTGGCAGGTGATAGTTCATGGGGCCCCCTGGAAAAGGTAGGATGTTTTTTTTCTATTTTACAATAAAATAGAGATGAAATAAAGGTCATTATTTTGGGTGTTTGGAAAAAGATTCTTGAATATAGTTGGCTGACATTCTAATTTTATATCCATGATTACTATTATAAGCGCGCTTAAAGAAGAAATCAGGCCATTTCTCGAGACTTTAACCGTAAAACAGAAATTGAAAATCGGGGGCGGCACATTGTATGCTGCTGATGATTATCATTTTCTGCGAACGGGAATTGGGGTAAGCAATGCTGAAAATATCCTTCAGACCTATTTGTTATCGTATGAACCAGCAGAGATTGTGAATATAGGAACGGCAGGCAGCCTCGATGAAAATCATCAACCTGGAGATATTTTCTATATTTGTAAAGTATATTATAAAGCTGTGGAACAGTTTATCGATTTATCTTTAGAAGAAAACAAAACGGGGACGGATCCGGCCGTGCTTCTGACAGTTGATCAGCCTGTCATGAATAAATCAGATCGTGAAGCGTTACAAAGGCGATTCAAAGCGGGACTGGCGGATATGGAAGCATACCCCCTGGCGAAAATCTGCGCCAACCATAACATAAAATTCACCTGTTATAAGATCGTTTCAGATCTCGCTGATGAAAACACCAAAGATGAATTCATGGCAAATTACAAAGTCCTTTCAAAAAAGCTCGCGGAGTATATCTACAAAATTTTCATGATTTAGCTTTATTAATTCAGGCTTTCCGCGGATTGTTCATGAACTGTCTCATAAATACAACTAAACCCAAAGTCATTCCTGTTAAAAACAACCACCATGGGAAGCCTGCCGGTGTATTGCCGCCGAGGACAGAGCCTGTTTCCCAAAGAAAAGACCAAATAATGATGAACGCCGATGAAATTTCAACAAACCATCCTTTCCGGCTAAGGATATTGGGTAAAAAGCGATCAGGATAGCGTAAAATCAATATAGATGAAAAAATAAATCCCATACTGACTATGGCCGGCGCCAGCCATGGGGCAAACCACGGGACAGGTATGAGAAACAAAACATCCCATTCCAACCAGTCTCCGGGCCAGTTTAACATCAATTTCAGCCATCCGTAATAGAAAAGATCCCAAACACCGAATGTGAAAATAAAAAGAGAGAATTTTTCTCTAAAATTCCTCGCACCAATCTTCGCCACAAACCAGAGCATGATGATGGTTGCCGCTTCCCGTCCTAATTCTATAATCGCGATATCTTCCGGAATGATTTTGAGGGGAAAGCGAAATCCATCGGGATAATAAAGCAGGCGGAGATAAACGACAACCGCTGACTCCACATAAGCCATTGCGGCTCCGAAAATCAGATATACGGTGAGTTTATACTTTATGTTTTTCAAGTCTCATTTCCGTTTTTATGAAAATTTTATTAATAAACTTAGAAGATGCAATGAAGAAATAAAAAAAAACGAAGCCGAAAAAACAGACTCCGTTTTAAGTAATGATATTAGAAGCAATGCTACTGGGAGGAAACCATCGCCCTGAATTTTTCAAAAGCCTTATCCAGTTTGGTGATATCCTTACCTCCGGCTGTCGCGAGGTGAGGACGTCCACCCCCGCCCCCTCCGGCAATTTTTGCCACTTCGCGGATCAGGTCACCGGCCTTCAATTTTCGCTCCTTAATCAGATCATCGGTTACCACACAAACAAAATTTATCTTATCTTCATTCTTTGTGGCGAACAGGGCAGCGGTCATTTTTGTTTTGCCACGAATTGTATCGCCCAGTTCCTTTAACTGCTCCATCTGAACGCCGGGTATTTCCCGGATAATGACGGACATACCGTTTATTTTTTCGGATTCATTAATGAGATTGTCCACATTAGCAAGCATTCTCGCGCTAGATTCTTTTGCCAATTCTTTCTCCATTGCCTTTCGCTGTTCAATCAATCCGGCGACCTTTTCAGGAAGTTCCTCATCTTTTGCGTTTAATAAAGTATTCAGCTGCTGCATATTTGAACGAAGTTTTTGAATATATTGAATGGCTTTTTCACCTGTTATGGCTTCAATCCGGCGCACACCTGAGGCGATTCCGCCCTCACTGGTAATGATAAAGGTTCCGATCTCACCGGTACTGCGGACATGAGTGCCTCCGCATAATTCCAGGCTAAAATCACTAATTTTCACTGTCCGGACGATATCGCCGTATTTTT
>JBFXGD010000180.1:0-7332 GCA_050178385.1 Calditrichaceae bacterium | reverse complement strand
CGCCGACTCCGGAAATCGCGGAAGCCATTGCCAGTATTCCGGACGATCGGCGGCCGTTTTATTTTGAATTTTCCACCAATGAAAAGGTGGCGACCGAAGTGGCGTACGGCGCCGCGGTCAACGGCCACCTGGCCGTGGTTTCTATAACTTCTCAATCAATCCGGGCAGTGACAGGTCATTGTCAGATAAACCATAGAAACCATAAATCATTTACTTAATCATAACCGGACATGGCCAAATATCTCCGGGCAGAGCGGGTACGGCATCTCGCCCCCGTATCACAAGGCTGCTGTGGTTACGTTTTTTAAAACGGGTTTCACAGTCATCCGCCAAAAGATTGGATATATCCATAAAAGGAGTTGTCAATGGGGTGAGCAGGCCGCTCAAATTCGCCAAGGGTGCCTCGATATTCACCTCGCCACTGATCCCGAGCGTCGATGATGCACTGACGATGCTGTTCCAATCTGCCAAATAAGTACCAGCAGTAATGTCGATTTTACCGCCACTACCTTCATATGCATTTGCTATGATCTGACTGTTATTCAGAACGATATACTGAGAGTCAATTTTGACATTACCACCAGAGGTTTCCGGGCCTCCACCGACTGTAGCCGTTACAGGGCTGTCGATTAACCATACTAAAAAACCCGTATCAATTACGATATCACCGCCATCAGCCTGAGTTGCTTCCGTCGTAATTGTGCTATCCCGACTTTCCAGTTTACTTGCAACTGAAATGATTATATTCCCGGCATTGCCAGAGCCGGAACTGGCGGAAGATATAATGGATTCAGAATCCATGTTCAGGTTAGCGACATGAATGTCAATACTGCCTGCCATTCCGTTTCCCGAGGCGGATGTACTGATTTTACCTGAATCGGTTAAAGTCAAAATGGGTGTATCAACGCTTATGGAACCTGCTGCGCCAGCACCGTCGGATGAGCTGTAAATTTCACTGTCCGCAACTGTAACCGAATTTTCGGCGTTTATCCAAATATCGCCACCATCACCAGACCCAAGTCCTGAACTGGAAGCACTCATTTGCGCACCATCTTTAACAAATAAATCAGATGCATTAATGGAAATGCTGCCAGCATCCCCGTCACCGGATGTCGTGCTGAAAATTCCGGTTTTATCATCCTGTATCTGGGCGTTTGATGCAACACTGATCCGGATTGATCCGCCCTCTCCATCGCCATCGGTTGAGCTCGAGATTGAACTGCCTCCCGATAGTGCAAATTGATTTGACTCTATCAATATGTTTCCGCCCCGGATTCCGTTTTTCAGAATGGAGGCACTGATTCTACTGTTCTGTTCAATAGCCATGTTGGATGCACGTATCTCAATGTCTCCACCGGTAGAATAGGCCGACTCTGTCTGGATGTCACTGCCATTGCAGGTAAAAGAGCCTGAAACAGACATATCGATGGACCCGGCCTCGCCTTTTCCACTGCTTGAGGCAGAGATAAATGCTCCATCTTTCAGCGTAAATTCATTGCAATCGATCGTGATATTCCCGCCATCACCATCAATTGTTGTGCTGAACAAGCCTGTTTGTAAATCTGCCATCGGATCATGAATTATGGTTCCATCAATTTTTACTGTCCCGGCATCGATATCAATAGTCCCCGAATCAGCTTCATTAATACCGGCAACACTGATCACACCACCGTTGGTGAGACTCAAGCGATTTGAGTCGATGATAATGCTGCCCGCATTTCCGGTTGCATGCCCTTCGCTTACAATTTGTGTGCTCGATAATGCCTGATCATACTGGTCCCTGAAGAAACCATCTATTGACAGGGATGATGCATCGATCTCTATATTGCCGCCATCTCCAGTTCCAAAACTGCTGGCATTGATTTTTGCGCCGTTTGTCATTTTGATTGTATTGGAATGAATGGTCATATTGCCGGCATCCCCACCCATCTCTGAATAACTGTATAAGCCGCTGGCATCGACGGTATTCCACTGGCTGCTACTCATCCGATATCCATCAATTATGAGCGAGCCCGCATCAATAAACAAATTCCCGCCATTACCCTCAGCCTTGCTGACAAGACTGATATTTCCCCCATTGGTCAGGCTGACTGACTGTGCATTGATATCAATATCTCCCGCCCCCCCCGTATTGCTTGCAGTGCTGAAAATCATACTGGGAAAGAATGGAATCAACTGATTGGCTGTTGAATATCCATCGATGCTCAAATTCTCGGTGACAATGGACAATTTTCCACCTTCGCCAGAAGTATTTGTGTTGACACTGATTTGTCCACCGTTCGTTATGGAAATATTTTCGGCTTGAATAGATATATCCCCCGCATCGCCAGGGCCATTTGCACCGCTGTACAACCCACTTTGAAATGTGGGAAACCCATCAATATTGGATGCAAATCCGTCTATCATAACCGTATCGGCATTTACCTTCATAATACCGCCATCTCCCTCACCTAAACTGCTAACACGAAATTGACTGCCACATTTTATCATCAGAGTCGATGTATACAAATCGATCGAGCCTCCTTGGCCGATTGACTCTGATACGCTGAAAAATCCACTTGGATAGAGCGGTTGTTCAAAATCATCTGCAATGAAACCTTCTGAGTAAATCGTATCTGCATGAACGGTAATTGTTCCACCTTTGCCTTCACCATAGCTGCTCGTGCTGATTTGGCTCCCATTAAGGATATTCAAGTTTTTGACCTGAAAGTTGATATCACCAGAATTTCCGGTTCCATAATTGTGCGCATAAACAGTTGAACCATTGTCTAAAACAAAAGATTCCTGAACATTGATATTTATAATACCGTTGCTGTTACTCTCTCCGGTTGTGTGCGATAATATTTCAACATGATCCATTGTCACAGAATTGGCAGTGATAAAAACACTGCCTCCTTCATCTCCACTAACATCAATGTTTCCAAACAGCCCAGAAAATTTACCGAGCCTGTGTCGCCATTCAAAATTGAATACTCTATCTGAAAACAGGAAATTTAAAAAGTTATCATAAAACACATTTTCAGGATTCTCTTCCAGATCTAAAAGAAAAAAGTTTATGTTTGAGTTATATGATTCAGATGTCGATATGGTGATTTTTCCCTGTTTATCTACTTTATCCATATCAATGCCATCATTGTTGATAACGACTTCTCCCTTGGACCCAACGCTTGATAGATTGATTCTTCCACCAGGGGAAACGAGTGAGCTGTCCAATATTTCTATATCACCTGCAATAATGGAAATTGACTCTTTATTAGACAGATAACTTCCATCCACAATTATTTTTGATGGCATGGGATTGATAAAGCCAAATGCGGAAGGAGCGGCACTGGTCAATTTGCTACCCTTCATGGGATCACTAAAGATTATGCCATTATTACCCAGTTTCAGGTAGTCTGCTGATGATGCATAAAATGATCCATTAATATCCAAAGAGGCATGTGAGCCAAATATTACTCCATAAGGGTTGATAAAATATAGATTGGCTCCCGGTATCAAGCATCGCATCACCCCATCAATCCATGAAGGATTACCACCGGTTACACGCGTAATGATATTTTCGAGACTGTCTGAACCGGTGAATAGTGCACTTTCTCCCAAGTATAAGTTGAATGTTTCAAAACTGTGGAAAAGATTGTATCCATTGGTATGTCCCATATCCTGCGGAATTACGTAATTGGGTCCATTAAGCGCAGTCGCCGGTCCCAACGTGCCATCTGTGGTGACTGTTGCTACGCAAATTGTACAAGACAGCACTAAAATAAACGTTACCAAACAGATATATTCTAAAATATGTTTCATATCAATTTCTTATCCTGTGTGATCCTTTATCATTTTTTGAAGGTTTGACAGTGCTTCACGATCGTTTGGTTCCAGCTTTAGCGCTTCCTGGAATGCGTTGATCGCTAATGAAGGCTTGTTTAAACGGGCAAAAGCGACTCCAATATTGTTGAAAATGTGGGCTTTAATGGAATTTTTTCCGGTTGCACCATTAACTCGATTCATTAATTCGATAACTCGCTGATAGGATTTTTCCTGAAGAAAAGCCGTACTTAAATTTAGAGCTGCTACCAGGCAATTGGGGTCTATTGTGAGGGCTTTTTCCCAAAGTGGTATGGCGTCCTTTCTTTTTCCCATACGCTCAAAGATAAATCCCATATCATTGAGACGATCGGGTTCATCAAGGCGCCATAAACCGTTGCGTTGACCTTCCTCAAGAAGCAATAACGCATGATCAAAATGGGATAAATACGTCAGTGTTTTTAACAATGCCAGCCCGTTTTGTCGATTGTATTTATAGCTGGCATATGCCTTCTGATAATATTGCCGTGCGGCTTCATGATCTTTTTTGACACTGCTTATTTTTCCAAGAAGGTAAAGAGCGTCCGGATCACTCAAATCTTTCTGATGAATATTTTGAGCAATGGATTCAGAAAGGGGTATATTGCCATCCGCCAAGGCTACCAATCCTTTTAACATCAATAATTCTTTGTTGTCATGATGAAATTTTATCGAACGCAGTTCATTTTTAGCCTTCTCAATATTGTTTTCTTCCAGATATATTTTTACAAGTCCACAAGAACCATCCGATGTTGGCTTTACAGCTTGAGCAGATTCAAACGCCTCTCTCGCTTCCGCCAATTTGTTGAACTTTAGATAAGTATTCCCCAAATTGACTTGTGCCCGAATGCATCTGGGGTTGATATATGTGTTGTGTTCATAAAAATCTATTTCATTCAGCCACCATTTCATTTCAGTGACTGATCTGACAGAATAAAAGATGATCAGCAGGCCAAGAATAAAAACAGTAACGTGTTGTTTATCATATCGTTTGAAAATATAGCGGATACCCGCAGTCAGTGAAATGAAAAGGCCTATCATCGGCAAGTACAAATAATGTATCGCAAATCTCTCATGGTAGGGCAGCAAATTGGACATCGGCATCATCACAAGGCAAAACCAGAGCCAACCCAATGCCATCAGATATAAGTCGTCTTTGGGTAAATTAGATTTATTATATTTCCACCATATTTTTATTGACAGGAGACACAGGATCATGATTACAAAAATGCTCAAGATTGCGGTGATATTTACACCTGTTATTTCATTGAAAGATTCGGCGGAATAATCAACTGCCAATTCATGGGGATAAAAAGCAATATAGATATACTTCCAGAAAAGGATAGCGGCGTTCTGATAATGTGCCAAAGGTGATCCGCCCATCCAACTATCCAACGCAATCTTTGAACCTTGCGAATCAACCGATAAATATAAGAGGATGAATGGCAAAGCTGCTATTAGGCATATTATTTTAATCACGTTGATTCGTTTGGTAAGTGATGTATTGAATTTTTCGGATAATACCATTTCGTAAAACAACAAGATTGCCATACCGAAAATCGTTATTCCGGATTCCTTGGCACTTTTGGATAGGAAAAAAAACAATATCAAGGACCACCAGGCTGCATGCGGCAATTTGCGTTGATAAAAATACCAAAACGCCACCAATCCTGACAAATAAAAGAAAGAATAAAGGATTTCTTTCCTGCCAGAAATATATACAACGGACTCAAATTGGGCAGGATGAAGCGATAATATTGACGCCAAACCGATGGGAATCAAAAAGTCCAAAAATATTTTGGGCCGGAATATAATGGTCATCAAATATGACATCAGAGCGACATTCATCAAATGATATACCAAATTTGACAAATGGAAGGTATGGGGAACAAGAGGACCAAAATGGAGGTCAAGCAGATAAGACAGGTTGCGTAATGGGCGGGCTTCCAGGTACCATCGAGAGGGATCACGGATAAAGCTGGCTTTTACAAGAATATCCCAGTCGTCAAAGACAAACGGGCTCCATAAATAAGGGTAGTAAACATAAACAGTAACGCTCAAAAGAAACGAAATGATCCAGAATTTGTGTGTATTGGTCATATTCATGTCGATACAATCATAAAGATTGAAGGTAGTCCTGAACATGTAGTGGCAGTTCATTGTAGAAAGTGAAAATATTACAACATCTTATTATTATCAAACAATTTATCGGTTCATAAAAATTATGGTTCACTTTATAAATCACTAAATGTTAGGCACCACCAGAATTAATGGGCAAAAGCTACCTGAATGTTTGGAATGCACTATTGCTGGCTTTAATAATTATCAGAATTTCTTAATGTTATCCACAAGGAGGTACTAACATGAAATACCTATTTCGTTTTTATGTTTATTTCAGTTTACTGCTGATTATCTCCCTGTTGTGTATCAAGACTCCATTCGCTCATGAAATGGAGGTGTATGAATATAACGCTTTTCAATCAACTATCGAAGATATGCCAATGGCACAAGACACCAATAAATGGGTTCACTTAGAGTACGTTGACCCCAGCTATATCCCATACTATAGAATAATTGGAAATGACCCAGGATTAATTCAAGAATGGGTAACAGCAGGCGAACCCCTCCAATTAATGATCAATTCCACCAATGTTCATGGTGACATACCTGTTTTAGAATGGCTTCTATTAACAGGGATTTATGATGGCTACCAGCTTCCAATGTATCTCATCTCTGATTATGCTGGTATTGTAAATTACAATGATGTTGCTTGGGAGCTTCATGGCTATACATATACTTTCTCTTCTAGTGACTTGACAACAATTGCTTATTTGTCCATGTCAGATTTGGATTTTAAATCGGGGGATATCCTTTTTTATGCTTATCAATATCTAAATCAATCTGGTGTAATGATATCTGACAATACTGTTTATGTAATTGTTTATTGAAAATGGCCTTGATAAGCAATCCGGCCACAACCGGTTATTCATTGAAATCGCCGCAAAGACGCAAAGGGAATCTACTTTAAAACAGCCCGTTGCGTTGTGTTCATTGCGCCTTTGCGGTAGATTGAGAGTTGATCCTCTGGCAGAAACCCCGAAATATCTGCTTGACCCGACCATGAGTTATCACATAAGTTAAATTGTGATGCACCTCACATTTTCAATCCGGGGACGTGAACCGCACCCCCATATCCTTTGCCGTTTTTCAGGAGACCTGCCATGAAACCAATGGGAGACATGCTGCTTCGACAGGAATCGTTTTCAGAAATTGTCATGGGGAACACGGCTCTGGTCCGGGCCATGGTGGAGGCCGGGACCCGGGTGATCGCCTCGTATCCCGGATCGCCGACTCCGGAAATCGCAGAAGCCATTGCCAGTATTCCGGACGATCGGCGGCCGTTTTATTTTGAATTTTCCACCAATGAAAAGGTGGCGACCGAAGTGGCGTACGGCGCCGCGGTCAACGGCCATCTGTCCACGGTTTTTTTCA
>JBFXGD010000179.1:0-7386 GCA_050178385.1 Calditrichaceae bacterium | reverse complement strand
ATCTTGCAGCGCTTCGGCGATGATATTTCGGAACGCGGTTTGTTCACCCTGCCCCATTTCCGTATTTGCAGCGAAGATAACCGGAGATCCGTTTTTGGAAATTTCAACCCGAATCTTTCCCCGGATTTTGTTTTCTCCGTTTCCGGTAAATCCCGCCCCATGCTGAAACGCGGTAATCCCGATTCCCTTTAATTTATCCGTTTTATGCTTCTTTGGATACTTACCGTCATTTAATTTTTCAATTATTAAACGGTTATCTTTTTCATACTCCTGAAATTTTGAACGATACCCGCTTTGCTGTATGACATCCTCAAAAGTTTGTTTCGCTGAAACACTGTATTTAAGTATCTGACCGGTAGCGGTATCCTGTCCCTCTGCAATCATATTAACTCTCCGCACTTCATCAGGGGCAAGATTCAATTCATTCGCGATTTTTTCCATCAGCATTTCAGTGGCGAAAACAGCCTGAGGTCCACCGAATCCCCGGAATGCGCCACTCGGTACGGTATTGGTCGCCAGCGCTTTTGCTTTGATCCGGACATGCGGAACATAATATGTATTGGTGGCGGTCAACGCCGCGCGCGCCAGAACAACCTGAGATAATGTGCAGTAAGCCCCTCCGTCAAAATAAATCTGCAGATCCAGACCAAGCAGTTTGCCTGATTTATCAACATACGCAATGTCCTTATTAAATGAGGGATGGCGTTTGGTGGTAACGCGAACATCTTCTTCCCTGTCATAAAAAATCGCCACCGGATGACCCGATTTGACGGCCAGCAGCGCCGCGTGACCCGCCAATAGCGACGGATAGTCTTCCTTGCCCCCAAATGCGCCACCTGTCGGTGCCTGAATTACCGTGATATGTATTTGATCATCAAACATCTTTGTGAGCGCGTTTTTTACATAATACGGACATTGCAGTGTCCCCTTTATAACCACCCGCTCTTGTTCCGGAAATGCGATAATCCCCTGCGGTTCGAGATATAAATGCTCCTGAAAACCGGTCTCCGGGCAGATCTCAATAATTTTTACGGCCTTCTTTTCCGCTTCTTTTAAATCGCCTTTTTCAATATTAATTTCCTTGAACAAATTATCATCACGAAATATTTTGACCTTTGCTTTCTCCGATTCGAACACATCAAAAACAGGCTCCAGTTCTTCATATTCCACATGGACGTATTTTGCGGCATCTTCCAGAATCTCTTTTTTTTCTGCGGCAATCAGAACGATGGGCTCTCCCATATACCTTACTTTTTCACCCGCAAGAAAGGGCATGTCGTTTTCAAGCATCGCCACGTAATTATTCGGAATATCTTTTGATGTAACCGTAACAACAGTGCTCCAGTCAAATCCGGGATCAAACGTTATGTTTTTGATTAATGCATGGGATGATGCGCTTCGTATTGTTTTACCATACCAGAGGCCTGGAATTACTTCATCGCGAATATATTTCGCGTGGCCTCCTAATTTGTCAGCGGCATCTACCCTGAAATCTTTGGGATTGGTCTTCATCTAAACCTCTTTTTCAGCGCGATCAGCTATTTATCCTGAATTATTCTTTTCGTTTTTTTGATTTTATCACCCGGAATCAGCGTCTTCCCGTATCTTATGGATTGCATCTCAGCCGCGATGGCAAGACCGATTTCAGCCGCTGAGCTCCCGCCGATTTTTAATCCAACCGGTGTAAATAACGGACCTGTATCCACATTATCGCCAAAGTCTTTTCGCAATTTTTCCATAATAGTAAATGCTTTTGATTTCGAAGCGATGAGTCCGATATAAGCCGGTTTAAGGTTTCTTTTATAAATATGTTTTAATATCTGGTAATCATATTCATGGCCATGAGTCAAAATAACTACATACGCGTCGCTATCCGGCTTAAACTGATTGGTATATTCAATATAATCACTCAGCACCCGGTCCGCGGCCAATGGATTTTTTATTTCTGAAGCAAATTCCGGGCGGTTATCGATTAAAATCGTATGATATCCAAGAGGGGCCAGGTGATACAAAAGCGCCTGACCGACGTGCCCGCCTCCGAAAATATAAGCTGTTTCCAGACGTCCGTGAATCTCATAAAAAATTGAGATCCGCCCGTTACAGCTCATGGGTACGATGGTCGCCTTACCGCTATTTTGCGAATTTTCCGGTTTTTTTGATAAAATATATTCCTGTGTGCCGCTTTCCCTGGTCAGTATACGGTTTTTGGCCTCTCTTACAACTTCCTGCTCCAGCTCGCCGCCGCCGACTGTTCCGGTCAGCTGCCCGGAAGATTCGATAATCATTTTAAATCCAACCTTTCCCGGTGTCGATCCGGCGGATTGAATAACCGTCGCAACGGCAAATGGCTGATTTGATTTTCCGAGCTCGAGGATTCTATTATAAATTTCCATTAACTCTTTTCCCCAAAAATAGTACAGCTATGGTACACGTTTAATCCACCCGGTTAAAACTTAAAGACTCAACTTATTATAATCATCCGGTGTATCAATATCTTCCAATATTTGCGGATATCCGCATACCCAGTATTTTTTTTTGACATCAGCCATACGACTGACTTCTTTTAGCGTAGTATTTCGATTAGCCGCCAGGATCGATTGATAAATAGTGCTACCGATAAATATCGGATGACCGTTACCGGATCTGTTTTTTGGCTGAATCCAGTCATAGTTTCCGTCGAGCTGTGTCACAAAGTCGGTATAAAACTCAGCGGGTAAACCGGGCTGATCAACAAAATGATAAAGCAGCCAGTCAGAATTCTGAAGCGCCTTCAGTCCGGATCTGAGAGAACCAAACATTCCTTCATCAAAAAGCGGATTGTGAACAAATATAATTTTTTTATAAAGATCACCATATGACATCCCTGACATGTTTTTAACATCCCGTTCAGAAACGGCCCGGGCATTTTCCAGAAATTGATTGACCTTTGATTCCAGCTCATCACCCTTGAATCCGGTCACAACCGCTATTTTTTCGCAGATCTGCCCCATTTTCATGAGGATCTCTATAATAAAAGGGACACCTTTATAATCCAAAAGCGGTTTATAAGATCCCATACGGCTTGAATAACCGGCGCTTACCAGTAGCCCGTAAATGAGTGGGTGTTTACCTATCCCGATTTGAAAAACTCCTTCCAATTATTGACTGATCTGATTTCCGGGGACGGATTCCACTGTTCAAGTGATTGTAAATCTTTAAGACCGTTCCCGGTGAGCATTATCATTACACGGCCCGTCTCAGGCACCCGGCAGTCCCCTCTCAGACTTCTGAATCCGGCAAAACCTGCGGCGGCTGCCGGTTCCGTCAAAATCCCAAATTCCTTTGCGATTAATTTCTGAGCGTCGATGATTTCATCATCCGAAACAGTGATCGCGCAGCCCTTACTTCGATCAATGGCGTTTGCCGCCATATATAAATTCCTGGGCGCCCCGGCATGAATACTGTCAGCGATGGTTTTTGCCGGACGATATTCAAATTTTCCGGTTTTCATATATCTCACCAGTGCATCGCTTCCTTCAGCCTGCACACCGATCAGGTGCGGCAGATTCTCAATCCAGCCCAACTGTTTCAATTCCTGAAACCCTTTAAATATACCCGAAAGAATGACACCATCACCCACCGGTACAAAAATAATATCGGGGATGTTTCCCTGTGTCGCTATGAAGATATCAAACGCGGCTGATTTTTTTCCTTCAATCGTTAACGGATTATATGCCGTGTTTCGGTTATACCATCCCATTTGATCAGAAATTTCAAGACTCAGATCAAACGCGGCATCATAATCGCCGTCAACCAGATAGAGGTTGGCACCGTAAGCCTGAATTTGAATCCGTTTGGCCGATGGGATATTTTTTGGTACAAAAATGTGGGCTTTCAATCCCATCCGGGCGCACATACCGGCCAGAGAAGAACCTGCATTTCCCGTGGAGGCCGCGGCGATCTCCGTGATACCCATCTCGAGCGCTTTCAGAACAACCAACGATGTTGCCCTGTCCTTATATGAAAACGTCGGATTTCGCGTATCATCGAAAATCGATATCCTGCCTTCCCCATAGCGAAACTCGTTAACCGGTTCATTTGTCAGCGCGAATCGGGCCGTATCAGACACTAAAAACTTGTCTAAAAATCCCTTGTCAAGCGGCCACAAAAACGGGTATAGCCAGAATTTTCCGACAGGAAGCTTAAGAAAATCTTCCCTGATTATATTATTCTTTATGGAATCATAATCATATTCGATATTCAGCACACCCCTGAGCGGACGATTCTTTTCTGATAATCCGCACTCCCCGCAAAGATAAATTCTGTTTTGTTCAATCTTTTCGGGTTCATAAATTGTCCCGCAGGATGTGCATTTATACTGATAATTACTCATAAGCTTTTTCATTTGTCAGAACCATGTCAGGGAACATATTCTGTCCCCTGATAAGGTTCCGGTAAGTCCGATTAATTGATTACATCGTTAATGCCATAATGGATTTTGCCGTATGCAGTCTGTTTTCCGCTTCGTCAAAAACAATGGAAATATCCGGATTATCCAGAATTTCATCGGTCACCTCATTTCCGCGGTCCGCCGGCAGCGCGTGCATCAGTTTGACGTTTTTATCGGCCAGCTTGATTCTGCGTTCATCACAAATCCAGTTTTTATATTTTTCAAGATTCGCTTTCATCTCTTTTTTGCATGAATCTTCATTCTTCAGATACTCATCAACCGGATAGTAACCGAATCCGCCCCAATTCTTTGGTATGACGATGTGAGCGCCTTCAAATCCCTCATCCATATCATTGGTAAAACGGATGCTTCCCCCACCGGCCTCGGCATTGGCCCGGGCTTTATCAACAATATTCTGGCTTAAGGGAAATTCTTTCGGATGCGCGACGGTCACATCAATTCCATAACGAGGAAATAACAGGATTTGTGTCTGTGGCACTGACAGAGGCTTCGAATGCGTATCGGCGTAAGCCCAGGAAACCGTAACCTTCAGCCCTTTTGAATTGTTCCCGAAATGCTCAAAGATGGTCATCAGATCCGCTAACCCCTGGAATGGATGATAAATATCATCCTGCAAAGACATCACCGGCCGTTTGGAATTTTTTGCCATTTCATTAAGATATTCATTTCCGATGCCGTAAAAACAATTTCTGGAAGCGATCCCATGTCCCATTCTCGAAAGAATAATGGCCGTATCCTTTGGCGCTTCTCCATGAGAGATCTGCATTTTATCCGCGGTCAAATCGTGCGCGTGCCCACCGAGCTGAGTCATACCGGCTTCCATGGAGTTCCGTGTCCGGGTGGATTGTTCAAAAAAGATCATAAACAGAGTTTTATCTATCAAATAACGCGTCGGTTCTTCTCTCGCGAATTTTCGTTTTAAATCAAATGCGGTATCAAAAACCGTATCCAGTTCCTGTTTCGACCAGTCATCGCAGGTTAAAAAATGTTTTCCTTTTAGATTTGAGACCATATTCACTCCTTAGACCAATATCATGTACCGATTTATATGTTAATGTTAAAAATTATCGCAAAAATGAGCATAGAAGGCGGACGACTTTACAAGATGTTCAACAGGTACTTTTTCGTTCGGCGCGTGCGCCAGCACTTCATTTCCCGGTCCGAAACCAATTACAGGAATCTTTTTTATACCGTTTATGACGACTCCGTTTGTGGAAAATGTCCACTTGTCAATAACCGGCTGACTTCCGAACAAACCGCTGTATGTAACAACACCTGTCTGAATCACAGGATGATTTTCCTCCAGTTTCCAGGTTGGATAATATTTTTGCATGCCATATTTCAAGCCAGTGAACGCGGTTTCATTATATTCCAGAATCTCAACTTTCGCGTTCATATCCTTCACAATTTCTCTGACCTGTTCTACCGCCAGTTCTTTGTTTTCACCCCAGGTGAGCCTTCGGTCAAGGTGTATTTTACAGAAATCTGAGACCGCGCACAGTGAAGGGCTTGATGATACCATTTCCGTCACGGTAACGGAACCTTTACCCAGGAAAGGATCTGACTGCAGCCGGTCATTCAATTTCTCTATTTCAAGAGCCGCTTTCGATGCCATATAAATCGCGTTTTTCCCCCGTTCAGGAGCTGAACCATGCGCGGAGACACCAAAAAATGAAACTTCGATTTCCATACGCCCGCGATGGCCTCTGTATATGTTGAGATTCGTCGGTTCCGTGACAACTACGCAATCGGGCATGATTTTATCTTCTTCGGTTATATATTTCCAGCAAAGCCCGTCGCAGTCCTCTTCCATCACCGAACCGATAAAATAAATGGTTACATCATTTTGGAGACCGATTTCCTTCAAAATCTTTCCGGCCGTGATAAACGCAGCCGGGCCGCCTTTTTGATCGACAGAACCTCTCCCATGCACAAATCCGTCTCTGACTTCGCCCCCCAGCGGATCGAAATCCCAGTTCTCCGAATTACCAAGATCAACGGTGTCGATATGACCGTCAAAGGCGATGATTTTTTTGCCGTTTCCGATACGGCCAATAACATTTCCGAGTCCGTCAATTTTAACATCATCAAAACCGGCATCCGTCATAAGATTCCTAATTTCATAAACAACATCTTTTTCATTACAGCTTAATGATTTGTGCCGGATTAATTTTGAAAGATTTTCAGCGGTGTAATTTTCGTATTTCTTTGCCAGATGAAGAATTTGTTCATTCCGATTCATAAATTGTCCTCACGATTCGCAATTAGTGGAGTAATTTCTTATAGATAATACAAAATTTTTTTGATATATAACAACAGAAATTGGTATAATTATACAAGTTACATGTATTTTTTTGATTAAAATTAAATCTATTTCAATACAGGTCGATTTTCCGATCCTGACGTGTAATCAAAAAAAACATTTAATGAATGACCGAAGAAGAAGCCCGGTCCGACATAAATTGCAAATGTCTCTCTGCCGGGCAGAATTGAGTTTCTTCAATAACCGGAAGAATGGAATGATAAATTGAACAAGGAGCAGTTGATGAGTGAGAAAACAACAAAAGAACAAGAATTACAAATATTGAATACAGATGAAATTGAGAAAGAAGAAAATTCGACTGCAAAAAACCAGGATATTGATGAATTAATTGAACTCGAAGAGATGCTCGATGAGTTTGAAGAGCAGGTTTCAAATTACCGCCGATATCAAAAACCACAAATGCCGCCAATGAAATTAACATATCACAACGGCGCGGCTTTGGATGATTAGCAATCATTTTTTGATGAATGCTACTCTAATTTGTAAATTATCTTTGAACAGATGACACAGCTTATACTAATCGGTTAATCTTCAAGCGGAGGAAAGAAATGTCAGACAGGATGCGACCTATAGAATTCCGGCAGCTTATACGCTGGATATTTGAAGAATTCAA
>JBFXGD010000178.1:0-7428 GCA_050178385.1 Calditrichaceae bacterium | reverse complement strand
TCGGATGATTTCTCATCGTCGATGAACTCGGGAAAGATGTAATCCCGGTGAAGATCGGCGAAATCGGCAACGGATGAGAGCGCTTCCAGTTCATACCAGGTGTTTAGCCATTCCGGAAGAATTTCAGAAAGTGATTTTTTGTATTTACGCAGGATGTTGGAAATATAATAGTCCCAGGGTCCGATAATGTTAAGCAGAACCTGCATGACCGGATTCATCCGCAGGCCGATAGCGATGATGATATAGGTCATTTTTTTGATCATTGCGGACGGATTGGCGCCGGAATTATAAAACCGGGTCATAAATTGTTTTAAGTTTGTCTTTCCTGCGAATGAATTACTTTCAATAAATATCAGAATTTCAGAAAACTTCTTTAATTCGTCACTTAGATTTATCGCGTCTTCAAACAAATCTTTGAGATAATTGCGATTTGATAAAAATAAAATGATATACAGCATGAACGGAAAAATCCACACCGCTGGCAAAAGCTGCAGATAGTATAAGCTGAAAAGAATAATATCCGCTGCCGCCAGAACAGAAAGCAGAGGCAGTATCCAGCGGGGTAAAATTCTTAAAGCTGATTGTTTCAGCCACAATGTCAATTTTTCACCGTCAAACTGTTGTTCGTTTATCCGGTATGAAGTTAGTTTCAGTTTATCCCTGAATCGGGACAATTTTGCCAGTTCCGCGACTAGTTTCTGCCGGTGATTTATGACATCCAATTCCGGATGTGTGCAGAGCAGCCAATCAGCAAGAATTTTACTGCCCTGTAGCGATGTGGATGTATCGATCATTCTGTGCAGAGAATATTCGCCAGTTATATCAAGGTCACCGGCAAACGGATGCTCGCCGGAAGAGCGGATCTCCGTATGAGGGATGTTTTTCCAGTTTAGATGATACCGGTCTATATGCTGCAGTTTTATATCCCGGTACAAGATATGATCATGAATCTTTTGGGCAATCCGTCTGTGGAAATAACTGACAATATTAAAGACAACAAGAAAAGTAAAAATAGCCATTCCGCTTAAAAATTCATTGCCAAAATATAAAGCAAGAATGATAAACGTCATTCCGGTTATTGCAATTCCGAGGCGATAAAGTGAAAATCGTTTGCTTCGGTTCTTTAATTTCCGGATACCGGATTCAAATCTCCTGATCTGGTTCCCTATGAGTTTTACCTTACTCAAAACAAGCTCCGTTCTTTATTCTATGTAGAGTGTAAAGATATCGAGTTTTAAGTGAACAGGCAAAAATATTATGTGTAAACCGAATATATAAATGGTAATGAATATACCCGAATTATGAGAATATTGATTCCATGATAACGGGTTTAATTTGTTTTTACATTTCATTAAAAATATCGTATGTTTAAGGTGTAGAAGGTCAAAAAGCGGAATTAATTTTGACGGTATTTTGTTCACAATGTTTTGGAATTGAATTTCTGAATTATATGCAGGTTTAAGCAGGAGTCCTGGCCTGTTTGATCACTGGATGTTGAAGGAATAGCATAAAAGGAGTATCAATGGCTTCTAATAAAGATCGCATGTGTCCGTTATTCCCGGACATGCCTTGTCCAAGAGGCAGAGAAAGTGTTAACGGATGTATGGTAAGAATGGAATCAGACTATGATCCAATCCGTGATTTTAAAGATTATCTATTCATGAATTGTGCTATCAAGCTGGCGCAGGATGAGGATGCACGAAAGAAAACCGGCCGCGTTAGTAAATAACCCAAAATTAATTTTAAACGAATTAAAGACAGTAGCCACATAAAATTAGTCCGCCGGAATCATGGTTCTGAATGCAGGCATAAATCGTCAGCAAGCAGCAGATATCACGGATATTGACGTTTTTGAAATCTTTACGCAAAGTTTTGTATCTTTTTGCTGATAACTGCATACATTTTAATACCATAGTCGGTAAATCGTGAACGGGTTAATAAAGGAGATATTGGCGCCCATGCCCACTACCACAAAAAAGTCAAAAAAACTTGAAGGATTGAATAAACAGACATTGCTCAGTTTATACAGAAATATGCTGACATCACGATTGATGGATGATAAGATGCTGATTCTGTTAAAGCAGGGCAAGAGTTTTTTCCACATAGGCGGGGCAGGACACGAAGCGATTCAGACTGCCGCCGCGTTTGCCATGCAGCCGGGTTATGATTACGCCTATCCTTATTACAGGGATCTTGCGTTTGTCATGCAGTTCGGAGTGACTCCCCATGAAGTTTATCTGAACTTTTTTGCGCGGGCGGAGGACCCGAGTTCAGGGGGGCGGCAGATGTCCAATCATTACGGACATAAAGGAAAACATATCGTCTCGCAGTCCAGTCCAACCGGAACGCAGTATCTTCAGGCCGTCGGGACGGCTCTCGGAGCGGTAAAGGAAGGAAAGGATGAAGTGGTTTATGTTTCGTCCGGCGAAGGAACAACCAGCCAGGGTGACTTTCACGAAGCGATAAACTGGGCGGCCAGAGACCGCCTGCCGGTTATTTTTGTCATTCAAAACAACAAATACGCCATCTCCGTGCATGTCTCTGAACAGACGGCTGGCCAGTCCGTATATAAATTAACATCAGGATATGAAGGACTCAATCGTTATCAGGTTGACGGGACAGATTTTTTTGAATCCTATAAAGTGTTGCAGAAGGCCGTAACCGACGCGCGGATGGGAAACGGTCCCGCTCTCATTGAAGCCGATACTGTAAGACTGTTACCGCACTCTTCGTCTGACTCACAGAAAAAATACCGCACCCAGGAAGAACTGGAAACTGACAAACAGAAAGATCCGCTTCCCAATTTTGAAGTGCGCCTGCTTGAAAATGAAATAGTTACCGAAGAAGAACTTGATCAGATTAAAAAAGACTGTAAAAAGTTGGTTGATGATGCCGCGGAAGGAGCCGATCAGTTTCCGGAGCCGGAGAAAAAGAGTTTAAGCGACTATGTTTTTGCTCCCGCGGAAGAAACCGGGGAGATAGAATATGAAAAAACCAAGCGCCGCGGAGACCGGGCGGTTATGGTGGATGCCATCAATCACGCCTTAAAAGAAGAGATGAGCCTGAACGACAATGTTTATGTGTTTGGTCAGGATGTGGCCGATGGAAAAGGCGGTGTGTTTACCGCGACCACCGGTATATCGACAAAGTTTGGAAAAAAGCGTTGTTTTAACGCGCCGCTGGCCGAATCAAGTATTGTGGGGGTCGCCATCGGGATGGCATTGCGCGGTTTAAGGCCGGTCGTTGAAATCCAGTTTGGGGATTATATCTGGACAGCGATGATGCAGATCAGGAATGAGCTTACCACCATGCGCTGGCGTTCAAATAATAATTGGAATGCGCCGGTGGTCATTCGCGTACCGGTCGGCGGGTATATTCACGGGGCGCTGTGTCATTCTCAAAATATAGAGGCGGTCTTCTCACACCTTCCGGGAATTAAAATCGCTTATCCATCCAACGCGGCGGATGCAAAAGGTTTGTTGAAGGCGGCGATTCGCGGGAAAGATCCGGTGCTTTTTCTTGAGCATAAGGGACTTTACCGGCAGAGTTACGCGGCGGCGCCTGAACCGGATGAGCATTATCTGCTTCCATTCGGCAAGGCAAATATCGTGGAAGAAGGTACCGATATCACCATTGTAACCTGGGGAGCTCTGGTTCAAAAATCAATCGAGGCGGCGAAAGTTCTGAAAAAAGAGAATATTTCAGTGGAAATCGTTGATATTCGAACCATAAATCCATTAGATTCGGAAACCATCGTTGAATCGGTAAAGCGGACAGGCAAAGTGATCGTCGTACACGAAGATACACGTTTCCAGGGTTTCGGCGCGGAAATCGCGTCACACATAGCCGAGTTCGCCTTTGAATATCTTGACGCGCCGGTGAAACGACTCGCCGGTAAAGATACTCCGGTACCGTTCAGCGCGGTACTGGAAGAGGCAGCGCTTCCTCAGACCGATGACATTATTGTGAGTTTGCGTGATCTGGCGCGATATTAATTGGAACAAAAACGAAATCTGAGAATTTACCGCAAACAAAATGATCGGATAATTGAAAATACAAAAGCAAAGAGGTATATATGAAGTTTGATATGGTCATGCCCAAAATGGGAGAATCGATTACAGAGGGAACGATCATAAAATGGCTGAAATCAGAGGGTGACACTGTCGAAAAAGACGAGTTTATTCTGGAAATCAGCACCGATAAGGTTGATTCCGAAATACCGGCACCGGTTGCCGGAAAAATTTCAAAGTTGCTGGCCGCGGAAGGCGATACGGTGGAAGTGGGACTTCCAATCGCGCAGATTGAAACAGATAAGGACGCGGTTATAGAAAGCACAGAAAAAGAGCCAAAAGTAGAAAAGAAACAGACCGTTGCCGCGGTCCAGGAGAAAGCAGCTGAAACAACAACGGCGGTAAAACTGGAAAAAAGCGAAGCTTCAAGATTTTATTCACCGGTGGTCATGAATATCGCGGCCGAAAACGGTATTTCCATGTCGGATCTGGAAAAAATCACCGGAAGCGGATTAAACGGCCGGGTTTCCAAAAAAGATGTCCTGGCGTACCTTGGACAGGGTAAAGAAGGTGTAAAGGCAGAATCAGCGCCCGTCAGGGAGCAGGTGGCTCCGGCAGTTCAGCCGGCGCAACCGGTTGGCATGACATCCGGAAACGGCATCGACATTATTCCGATGGATCATGTCCGGAAGTCTATCGCCAAACATATGGTTCAATCCAAGCTGACATCACCGCATGTGGGAATATACGCCGAAGCGGATGTGCAGAATATTTATACAATCCGAGAGAGAAATAAGGCGAAATTCAAAGCTCGTGAAGGAATGAGTCTGACATATATGCCGTTCATCGCGGAGGCGTCGGCAAAAACTCTCAAAGAATTCCCGATGGTTAACGCGTCAATCGACGGTGATAATATCCTTGTAAAGAAATTTATTAATCTTGGAATTGCGGTTGCGGTTGATTACGGTTTGATTGTCCCTAATATATTTAATGCCGATGAACGCAATCTCGTCGGATTATCCAGAGCCATCAATGATCTTGGCACCCGGGCCAGAACAAAAAAACTGAAACCGGATGAAGTTTCGGGCGGCACATTTTCAATTTCCAATTTTGGCGTTTATGGCACCACAATTGGATTTCCAGTGATAAATCAACCGCAGGTTGCTATCCTTGGAGTCGGCGCGGTGAAAAAACGCGCTGTAGTCGTTAATGACGCAATCGCCATTCGTCCAATTATGTATTTATCGCTCACTTTTGATCACCGTTTAATCGACGGAGCGATGGGGGCTCAGTTCCTGCAGCGGCTGGTAACGTATCTTGAAGATTATGACCCGGATATGGTGCTGTAATTAATTGTTCGGGTGGCTGATACTATGTCAATTGATTGACCTTGTTTAACAGGGTTGTTTATACCGGGCAGGAAGGGTCGGGATGGAAGGATATAAAAAGCATATATTTATTTGTGAGAATCTCAGAGACGCGGATTCCCCGAAGGGCTCCTGCGGCAGAAAGTCGTCTTCAGAAATAAAAATAAAACTGAAGGCGGCGCTTCATGCAAGAGGGCTTGAGAAAGTTTACCGGGCCAATACAGCCGGATGTCTCGGCATGTGCGAACACGGCCCAACGGTTGTGATATATCCGCAGGGCGTCTGGTATGGCGGCGTGACTCTTGATGATGTTGATGAAATCCTGGAAAAATCTATTCTTGGTGATGAGGTCATTGAAAGGCTTTTAATCAAAGACGGCTAAAAGAGGAGTCGCGGAATGAAAAAATTGGTTTTGCATGATTTTCATGCGTCATGCGGAGCAAATTTTATAACAGTCAAGAATCATACTATTCCCGGTGACTACGGGAAACTTCCTCAGGAACTTTCATTTATAAAAAAGAAAGTCGCCCTCCTGGACAGAAGTTATCTGGGGAAAGTGAGTATAAAAGGTTCTGACGGACTCGATTTAATCAACAGAATCTCCACCAACGATATGTCTCAATTGATTATGGGATCTGTATGCGACACGGTCTTCACCACACCAAAAGGCCGGATCATTGATTATTGCCGTGTGATGAGATATGAAAATGAACTGATCATGATTTCAAGCTATATCGACTGTGAGCATATCATTGAATGGATTAACCGGTTTGTGATCATGGAAGATGTGCAGCCGGTAGATGTAACTGATCAATACCTATGGCTCACATTGATCGGTCCGGAGAGTACCCGGTTTGTGCGGGGTATTTGCGGGCAGACAATCATCGAAGAAAATGACGAGCATGTGTGGCTTGAAAAAAACGGAGTCAATTTTACGGCTCTTCTAAACAGAAATTTTATGTATCCGTCTTATAATTTTTGTCTTCCGGTGAAAGGAAGTACGGAAATTGTTTCCTGGCTAAAAAGTGAAATAGAAAAATACGGAGGGGGTATCATCGGGGATAAGGCCTTTCAGGTCGTCAGGGTGGAGAGCGGCATGCCCGACTGGGGTACGGAACTGACCGAAGATTATAATCCTCATGAAGCCCGGCTGCTGAACGCCGTCAGTTTTACCAAGGGGTGCTACACCGGACAGGAAGTGATTGCCCGGCTCGACACGTATGAAAAAGTTCAAAAATACCTTATGATCATCGATTTGTCTGAGACGATAAGTCAAAAGCCGCCGCTCAATATCTATCACGATGAAGAACAAATCGGACAACTGACCAGTTATATCTATGACCCCGTTTCGGTCAGAAGCGTTGGTCTGGGATACATAAAAAAGATGTACACGGTCGTTGATTTCAATATGCAGGTAAAAGTGGATCTTGGCGGCCGGAAAATCAGGGCGAATTTAAGGATACCTCCCGGTAATCCAGCCGCCGGCGGGTAGGGTTTGATAATCTCATGTATGTGTACAATAAGCATTTTTCTGTTGAAGAAGCCGCATCATATATTGACGGGCTGCGGAAAACTTTGAAAGATATTCAGGTTCTCGCGGAAGATTTGAAGAAAACTGGTTTTGATCCATACAATGGAAAATATAAGATCGGTTTTCATCCAGGTACTTATAAAGAATACCCGGATGATTTTGTCAAACTGCTGGAACTGATCAGGAATATTACGGAAAAAGGAATAGAAATTAAGGGACTTGAACACGGGTTGATCGATTTTCCGGCGATTCGCCCAAACGGTGATGAAGTTTTTCTCTGCTGGAAAGTGGATGAACAGTCGATCGAGTTCTGGCATACACTCGACGGCGGTTACAGGGGAAGACATCATATTGATGATTTTTAAGTGAGTTGAAAGCTGTATGATTATTAAATATGGAAAATATGAGATAAATAAAGGACTATTTCTCGCGCCCATGGAGGATGTGAGCGATTATCCGTTTCGCATGATCTGCAAACAAATGGGAGCGGATGTAGTGTATTCCGAATTTATCAGTTCGG
>JBFXGD010000177.1:0-7455 GCA_050178385.1 Calditrichaceae bacterium | reverse complement strand
ACGATTTTCGGGATGGAATCTTCGCGGCCAAAACGTCGTGAATGCGAAAGACCGGTAAATGCGATCCAGGGAATCACCGAATAATGGATCATATTATCTTCATCGGCTCTGGCGTCAAGTGATTCTGTATCTTCGCTGTTCTTTTGGAGAACCGAGCTCATTTCATCTTTAAACCGATCAAAGGATTCATGGAAATCAAAATAACAAAAACTGAAAGTTTCGTTATCATTCATTACAGTCGAGCCCGCGTGAATCCTGTCATAAATAATGACCTGGTCATTTTTTATTCTGTACCGGAATTCTTCTGTTTCATTAACAGATTTTTGGGAAGCGTAAAGGGAGGCGATAAAGAAAGAAATATTTTTTTCTTTTGTGAATTTCATAAGAGCTGTTATATCCACTTCGGTACAGATATTGAAGAAGGGATTGTCGTAATCTTTAAAAAATAGAAATTGTTCTCTGCGATTCCAGTTAATGATATCAAGTATTTTGTACATAGTGAGATGCCGATTACCTTATTAATATGTTCTTTGATGTAATATTTGTCAAAAATTTAACGACGGCGGTTTTAATAAACAAACATTTAATCAATTTGAAATACTGGTAATTGGATAAAGCCGGTAATTATAATCTTTTAACCAAATAATTTTTGTTTTTCACCAACTTATGACTATATTCAGGATTCGCTAACAACCGGTGAATTCCAAACCGGGGCTGATCACGCAGAGTTGGCGGCAGATTTGATGAACTGAAAGGTAAGACCCTCCGGCAAATATCCCTTTTCTGGCTTTCATTATCCGTTCACTGCCTGATTCAGAAAAACATTTTTTGGAAAAGTAGGGGACAATCACGATCTTTTAGCATCGGAATGTACTCTGATAATTACGCGATGTTGTTGGTATAATTTTATAGTACTTTTATTTAATGTAATGGAAAAATATGAACGAATTTAAAGATCTCGGTCTTTCAGAAAAAACTCTGAAGGCGATCCATCAAAAAGGATTTGAAGAACCGACCGAAATACAAAGATTAACCATACCACTTCTGCTTGAAAACAAACTGGATATTATTGCCCAGGCTCAGACCGGAACAGGGAAAACCGCGGCGTTTGCCTTGCCGCTCATTGAAAACATCAGTGGATCAGGAAAAGATGTTCAGGCGATTATTCTGGCTCCGACAAGAGAACTTGTTATCCAGGTTTGTGAAGAGATCAATGCCCTTAAAGGAGAGAACCGTCTGGTTGTCGCTCCCATATACGGCGGTCAGTCCATTGAATTACAGCTCAAAAAATTAAAAAGAGGCATATCGGTGGTAGTTGGTACACCCGGCAGAATTCTTGATCACCTGAAACGCAGAAGCCTCGATCTCTCAAATATCCGGTATTTTGTTCTCGACGAAGCTGATGAAATGCTCAATATGGGTTTTATAGATGATATTGAGAAAATTCTGCAAACCACACCTCAGGAAAAACGCGTGCTGCTGTTTTCCGCGACCATGCCTGCTCCCATAAAAAAATTAGCTGAAAAGTATATGGGAAAATACAGCCATGTAAAAACCGAAACTGAACTGACGACAAAGCTGACAGATCAGATCTATTTTGAAGTGTCAAGACAGGATAAATTTGAAGCTCTGAGCAGAATTGTGGACATTGAAAGCGATTTCTATGGACTGGTTTTTTGCAGAACCAAGGTTGAAGTGGGCGAAATCGCCAATAAGCTGATCGAAAGAGGATACGCGGCGGACGGACTTCACGGGGACATTTCACAGTCTATGCGGGAAAGTATACTCGCGCGATTCAGGAAAAAGAAGATATCCGTTCTGGTTGCTACCGATGTTGCGGCCAGAGGCATTGACGTTGCCAACCTGACGCATGTTATCAATTACTCACTTCCGCAGAATCCGGAATCCTATATCCACAGAATCGGAAGAACCGGCAGAGCGGGGAGTCAGGGAACAGCCATCACTTTTGTGACTCCGGATGAATTTAAAAATCTCGGCTTTATCAAACGGGTTGCCAACGTTGATATCCGTAAAAAAGAAGTACCGAATATCAGTCAGATCATCAATGCAAAAATGAAGAAAATTACGGATGACCTTCGGACGATACTGGGTGAGAATAATCTGGATGAATACCGTCAGTGGGTTGAACAATTAACTCAGAATAATTCACCCGAAGATATTCTTGCGGCCATACTGAAATATTCATACGGGAGGCAGCTCGATACCAGGAACTATCGTGAATTGAGACCCATATTAAAAAATACGGAGCGGAAGAGGGGCAGAACCCTGGTGGAGGAAGAAGGGAAAACAAGGCTTTTTATTGCAAAAGGGAAGAATGGCCAAACCACGTCAGCAAAACTTCTGGATTTTATCACCAGGAAGACGGGCACCCCAAAAAATCTGATAGAAAACATAGAAATATATGATGATTTCTCCTTTATTACCGTACCGTTCGCGGAAGCGGAATTTATTCTGAAAAAGTTCAGAAAAATTAAAGTGGGGAGAAGATCAATCGTGATGAAAGCAAAAACAGAAGGCAGAAGCAGAAGGTGAGCGCCTAAAAGTCCCCTGGACGAGGGGGAAACGCCTTGTTTCCCCCTGTCCATGGAAACTAATTTTCATAAAAAACCCTCAACCGGAATAACCTCATTCATAATTTTTAACCTTAGCAGCAAAACAATTCCACACAATTCCTTTTCGTTTTGGAGTTAGTGGTGGCCGTTCAGAATCACTGAATACAAAATGGTGAAAGATTGTTAGAAGAATTTCATAACAAATAAGATGATAAGGTTTATTTTTTATTTGATTTTATGCTGCTAAGGTTAAGAAAAACAAAAATATGGTTTTTAGAGTTTAGCTAATTAACCAGGCGCATAACGTGAATATTGATGGGATTAACTGCTCTACAATTTACCGTTTGGGAATCCACCGTCCGGTGGCTAGATCCCAGTTGATATTTTGTTAAGTGCTATGAGCTACTTTATATAAGATTTCCTTTAGGATTTTTGGGCTGATTTTTAGATCTTCACTGTATTTTTTTCAGGTCTAGTGGCATGTCCACGAAAAGGTAGTAAATTTAGGCTTAAAAAATTGAATTAACTTTGATTAGAACTATAATGGATTATTTTTCAGATCAGTTAAAAGTGTTTTTGGATTTATTATTGGTAGAAAAATATTTTGATATGCCGGAGTGGTATTTAAAGCCGCTAGCATTCCCCTTGTACCTGATATTGCTAAATTTAGAAGTGTACTCATTAGATTATCAGGAAAGTTGTATTTATCTTCAGCCTTATCTTTGAATAATTTGTTTAAATTTTTTATACGATATTTGTACATTGACTCAATACCGAATAGTAAAAAATTGTTTTCTTCTAAGCGATGAAAACATTTTACTTTAATATTGAATGCAAGCGTACCTTTTGGCCCATCGATATTTAAATTTAATCCGATTTCCATTTTACTTGTAATTACATCATCAGCATCTAAACCATAATCAGAAAAATCATTTTCAAAATGGCTTATTTTTTTTATCTCTACAATTTTAAACTCAATTTTTTGAGGTTTTTTTTCTTTCATAGCTCATCTCTAAATTCTAATGGTATGCATTTTCTGTATTATATGATGAAGTATTAGCACTGATCATCCCAGATTGTGACTTGAATAAGGTTAGATTATAGTCAAACGGTTCACACATAGTTGAGATTTCATTCCAGTTTTCTTTTGTAATTGGAACAAATACTGTTTTGGCTGCTTTTTGTATATAAATAACTTTATTGATTTCTTCGCCTTTGGGTAAAATATTAAAATCTATCCCAACTGCATCAGCAATTTCTACCATTTTAATTACAGAAATATTTGGTGTTTTATTAAACATTTGAGAGATAGCGGATCTAGATTTATTTAATTTTCTGGCTAAATCAGCTTTAGTTATACTATTTTCTTCCATGTGAGTCAAAATTAGATGATAAAAATCGTTAATAATTCCCCATGCCTTCTGATTAGAATTAGGTTCGGCTTGAAAAAAATCATCTATTTCCTTTGATAAATCTTTGAAATTCTTCTTCATATTTTTTCTTATCCTCTTCCAGTCTTTTATATACTTCATCTTTAAACGAGTCTTTTTTCTTCAAAATGTAACTAAAGAAGACTAAATTGTTTCCACATTTTTGAAAGAAAAAAAATCTATGTGGCATTGGTCGAATTTCACCGTAAGAATAACCCCTTAGGATATATCTAATTTTGGGTGACTTGAAATTATTATTTGTTGCCATTCGGCATATTAGATCCTTTATTAGGTCCTTCTTATCAGAGTCTATGTCATGAAATTTTTCCATGACCTCTGATCGATTATTCTCGATCACAAAATAAATATCATTGATAACCTTCCCATAAAAGGATGGTATTGGTAATTTCTTAAATGTAATTTTACTGTTTCTCAACAAATCTACCCAACAATGTTAAGGTATATATTAACAAAGTGCAACATTAATAAAAACAATTATAGGATAAATTAACTTTGAAATATTCAAATTCAAGATTTCTAGACCATACACAAAGAACCGTAGACAAGCCATCCAATATATTGATTACACGTCTCTGTTAATCATCATCTTTTCCAATATCCGAAAAACTAACCATCAGAAATAATTCGCTGCTCCGTTCAATAGAAAATGGCATTTTTAGATACACCCCAAACCATTCTTTGTTATTCAAATCCGGCATGAGATGGTATCCAAATAATGAGCTGACATCTATATCAAAAAATTAACTGTCATCGTTTTCAATGAGTGAAGCAAAAATACAGGCTTAAATAAATGCGTTATTATTTTAAACAAATGCATAAAGTTTTCAACCATTTAAAAATCTTTTGCTAGTTTTAAAGCATTGCGCGTTTCAATTAACGGCACATGGCCTGTTACCGGACAAGGATTCTGATAACCCCCTTATTTCCCCTTTGGCAAGGGGGAAACACCTTAGTCCCCCCTTCTAAGTGGGCAAGGGTGGTAGTTCTTCTTTTGTGTTTTACTCAGAGAAATGCGACAACACTTGTTGGATATTCGCCACAAACGGCGTGGATGAATAACGGCTGATGGACCAGGGATTGATGAGCCCTATGATGGAAATGATCAAAGAAATAGTGAACAAAATATTAAAAATACGCTGTCTAACCGCGCGGGATGAACGGAGCCGCGGATAAAGAAAGAAAAACCAGAGGGGAATAAAAGGAACAAACCAGCGGATGCTATAGCTGCCACCCGCGTAATTGTTTGTCATCAGCAGATAATACAAAATCATGATCAGCGAAGCGCCGCCAATCACCAGCGCTTCTGAACGAAATTTTCTTTTGTTTTTGATTTCCATGATCAGCAGCGGGAAGGCGATCAATAAAAAGGGATTGTAAAGCAAAAAGCCTTTCGGCCCGATCATCATCTGCACGCTGTATTTTAAAAAAACCGGCAGCGAATTCACCGAAATACCTGATAATTCATTGGATCCGATCCAGGGGGAACCGGGATATTCAAAATAAGACCGGTCAATCTGAGCGGGAATGATGCTTCCTGCTATATAATAGTTTATCAGAAGGGCGGGCAGGGCGGTAACGATCAGAGGCAGAACATAAAACAGAACTTTTTTTCTTAAAACCGGATTCGCCAGTATATAGCCTGTGAATCCCGCATAGAACACAGCGACCGGAATATCCATTGTTCCGGCCAGGGCAAGAAAGAATCCACCAAAAAACAGATTTACACGGTTTGATTCAATATATCGCGCCCGAAGCAGAAAATAATATCCCGTGACTAACATCGACGCGGCAAGGGAATGATTGTTAAAGGTGGATGACCATGTAAAATGAAGCGACGCGACGCTCAGCGCCAGGGTCAGCCAGAATAGTTTGCGGTTATTGATTCCCGTAATTTTCAGAGCGGCATAAAAAGCGGCGAGACCGAGAATCCAGAACAGTTTTACCGTGAATAAGGTGATCAGGTAATAGGCCGCGTTCCATCCATAGCCAAGCCCTAAACCGAGATGATACAGCGGCAGATAGACCATCGCTCCCATGATGGAGGGAATCGCGGGTTTATCGGAATAAAAATGCCCGTTTACAAAAATTTTATCCCCCGTGTCGGAAAAAACCGAACGGTCAATGGCAAATCCGCCATGTTCCACAAGGGACTGCACAACCGCCATACGGCTGGAATCATTCCACGAAGCGACTTTGGGTTTGACGGAAACGATTGAAATGAGAATGAGCAGAAAAATCAATTTGCGTAGAGTCAACCGGCTTCCGGATGAAGCTAATGGCGTGTTCACTTCAGTTTTAGGATGAGATTCAAAACGCAAAACACATCTCCGTTGTCGGTTTTTTGGGCCTGAACTCTGACCGGATCAAAGATTAAGTAAGAAGTGAGAAGTAAGAAAAAAGAAAAAAGATAAAAGAAAAAAGATGAAGATAGTTTGAACTCTGACCTGCCCGCCTTTGGCGGGTGGAAATGATTAAATGATGGGCTATGATTAGAACATTGAAATCTGAGCATTCATACAATCAGTCGAATCACTTTTCAGACAGTATTTCATCAGAGCATTCATGTAATCAAACGAATCAAGGTTCAGACATTTTCCCATTCTTAAATTCTTCCTTCTTCCTTCTTACTTCCTACTTACTACTTCTCAAGGCGCATGATCATGCGCCCCTACAGTTTCTTGCTTCTTTCCAGGGCGCGAGCATCGCGCCCCTACTCTTTTTTCTTTTATCTTTTATCTTTTTTCTTGTCTTTCTTCCTTCTTACTTCAGATTTTTTCCCCATGCGGCGGGATCGGTTTTAGTATCAAAACGGTTTCGTCGCCGAGCCGGACTTCAATCAATTTAATATCCTGTTTCAGATTTCTCAAAGAATTTTCGCCCTTCCAGAATTCTTCCATATAATCTGCGTTATGGGATTGCGGATTCCGCATACCAATGGTTTTCCAAAAATCGGATGGCAGCTCCAGTTTGAATTCAGCCGCTTCATTTGGTTTGATGATATTTTTTGAAGGATATTTTTCCCGGCTTCCCTTGATTAGATTCATTTTATCATCATTTACGGTATAAATTATAAACTGGTCATAGTTGTAATTATAGGTCAACGGATACACATCCGTATTCACCACTTTTATAATCACGGCCTGAAGATCAAATTCCGCGTAGGCGTAAATTTTCGGATTCATATTGCTGCTTCTTTCATAGCGGGCGCCTTCAGATTGTGTGTAGGATACAATTTTGAATTCGTTTGAATCTTCGGCATTCATTTTGATGCCAAAAAAGTCGTTCAATGTATTGGGTGAACATGAGAACAGGAAGAGCATAATAAAAAAAACGGTCGCCCCATTTTTTAAATATAAATGATACTTATTCATTTCACCGCCTTTCTGATTAATCTATTAAACACCACCACAAACCATTCCCTTTAAAGCGGG
>JBFXGD010000176.1:0-7509 GCA_050178385.1 Calditrichaceae bacterium | reverse complement strand
AAAATTTATACTAAAGACTGTGAGTTTCTTTGCGGAGCAGCCTTTTGTCCAGGTATATCTTCCGCATCCATCCGCGTGGATCATCATTCTTGTTATTCTTGCAGTATTATTGATATTCAATTTGCAGAAGAGAATAAACAAAATATATCTGGCCGTTGTTTTAATCACTCTTACGTTATACGTGAACGGCTGGTTACTGCGGACAGATCAGAAACTTTCCGTCATCTTTGCCGATGTGGGACAAGGTGATGCCGCCATTATCAGAATTCCGGGGGGAGAAACAATCGTTGTTGATTCCGGAGACAATGTGAGAGGACGAGACAAAGGGAAGGATGTCGTTCTTCCACTGTTGCGGTATTATGGAATTGACAGAATAAAATATTTGATCGGTACCCACCCGCATAGTGATCATATCGGCGGATTCAGATCATTGATAAAGGAAGTTTTGATTGATACGCTGGTTCTGAGTGGTTATCAGGATGATTCCAAATTCTATAATAGTATGATCCGCGCGGCGGGAAATATGTCAATTCCGATACGGTATGTTCAAAGAGGACAAGTTCTGTATGTAAATCCCATCTGCCGGATTTATGTCCTGCATCCTGATAAACAATACCTTGATGGCGTTGATCAGAATAACGCAAAAGTGAATAATTCATCGATTGTTCTGAAAATAGTTTACGGCGCCACCTCATTTCTGCTGGTCGGTGACCTTGAGAAGGATGGGGAAACGTATCTGGCAAATTACTCAGAATTCCTTGACGCAGATGTATTAAAAATAGGTCATCACGGGAGTAAAACATCAACATACGATGAATTTCTGGATTTGGTAACGCCGGGATTCGGGGTAATTTCTGTAGGCCGCCGTAACCGGTTTTATCATCCGAACAGATCGACAGTAACCAGACTGATTGATCATGGCGTGACGCCGCTGCGTACTGACCATTTGGGAGCGATTGTCTTTGAGAGCGATGGAAGAGAAGTAAAGGTTATTAACTGGCGGCAATAACGATGGATTAAAAATCGGTACTATTGAATGTAAATTGCCGGCGTGTTAAATTGACAATACGTATAAAATGCGTCTAATTAAATATCAGAGGGGACAAATTTTACGAAAGCCGGTGAATTAAAATTCGATCAGCCCATTTGGGATTCAGGCATAAAATGGCTTTGCGGGGTGGATGAAGCCGGCCGGGGGCCTCTCGCGGGTCCGGTAATCAGCGCGGCCGTCATTTTGCCGGCAGGGTGCGGGATTCCCGGCGCGGATGATTCAAAAAAAGTATCAGAAAAGGATCGTCTCCGGCTGGAAGGGGAGATCAAAAGCAAGGCAGTAAGCTGGGGAATCGGCTCCGCGACGGTGGATGAGATTAATTCACTAAATATACTGCAAGCCACTTTTCTTGCAATGAAACGCGCTGTAAATGAGTTAAATGTTAAACCACAATATATTTTAATCGACGGCAGAGATTTCCCGGCGATCTTTTACAGAAAAGATGCCGGTTCACTGAGGGGACAATCCGTCATAAAAGGAGATGAACAGTCTCTCAGTATAGCCTGCGCGTCCATTCTGGCAAAAGTTCATCGTGACCGTTTAATGTGCGAATATGCAAAAAAATACCCGGAGTATCATTTTGAAAGACACAAAGGATACGGGACAAGCGAGCACAGACGGAATATCCTGGAGTACGGTCCGAGTCCCCTGCACAGGAAAATATTTTTAAGAAAATTATTGAATAAAGAAATCAGGCAATATCATGAAGAATCATCTCTTTTTGACGGGTTTTATGGGGGCGGGGAAAAGTAAAATCGGGCCGCTGCTGGCCGATCAATTTGGCTGCCCGTTTTATGATGCCGATAGTCTGATAGAAGATGAGGCAGGGATGGTCATATCAGATATTTTTAGAGAATTCGGCGAACCGTATTTTCGTTCCATCGAATCTGACATCATTTCCCGACTCGTTCATTTTAAAAAACGTTCTGTGATTGCCTTGGGCGGAGGCGCTCTGATGAAGAAGAATAGTTTTGATCTCATTTCTGATAACGGGATTCTGATTTATATCAAAAGCTCCCCGGAAGAAATTTACAAACGGGTTAAAGATTCCGGAAAACGTCCGCTTTTATCCGTTAGTGATGATCGTGATCAGAAAGAAAGTATGCTGAACCGGATTAGATCTCTTTTGACTGAAAGAGCCCCGATTTATGAAAAGGCGGATATCATAATTGATCGTGATCCCTTAACACTCGAAGAAATAGTTGCCGAAATTTTTAATAAGGTAAATGAATGCCGGATAAATTAAATATGGAATTAATTCAGGTAAATCTTGCCGCCAATCCGTACCCGGTTTACGCAGGTACGGATATTCTCGATAAATTGGCGGAAGTTTTGAAGCAGCATGGCGATTTCAATCAGATTGCCGTCATCACGAGTAAGTCGATATTTCAAATGCACGGGAAAAAGTTGATGCAGGGGTTTACTCCCGATCAGGAAGTGATTACTCTTTTTGTTCCCGATGGGGAAGGCGCCAAGTCATTTGATCAGTTACAGCATTTATATTCTCAGCTTCTTGAAAAAAAATTTGAAAGAAAAGCTCTTATAATTGCTTTTGGCGGGGGTGTTATCGGCGATCTGGCCGGATTTGCGGCGGCGACCTATCTGAGGGGCATCGCTCTCGTACAGGTTCCCACGACACTGCTCTCTCAGGTGGACAGCAGCATAGGCGGAAAGGTCGGAATAAATCATCCCCTTGGGAAAAATCTTATCGGAGCTTTCAAACAACCCCTGTTTGTTTTTAGTGATATTGCGGTTCTAAAAACCCTGCCGGCTTCCGAGATTAGATGCGGTCTGGGAGAAGTGATCAAATACGGCATGATTCTGGATGGTGAGTTTTTTGAATATCTTGAAAGAAATCTTGAGATGGCTTTGAATAAGGAAGATCAAATCCTGCTGCATCTGGTAAAAACATCGGCGGCGCTCAAGGCGCGTGTTGTTGAGCAGGATGAAAAGGAGTATGGTATCAGAATGATTCTGAATTATGGCCATACTTTCGGTCACGCGCTCGAAGCTGAATTTAAATTTGGTGAATTAAAGCATGGTGAAGCGGTAATACTCGGTATGAAGTGCGCCCTGCAGTATTCTTTGGATACGAAAGCACTGAGTCAGGCTGAGAATGAAAGATGTCTGTCCCTTCTAAACCGCGTGCCGATAAATTATGATAAAACAAAAATCTATTCTAAGCGATTGATTGAGCGAATGTCCAGAGATAAAAAAGTAAGAGATAAACAAATAAAATTAATTCTGACAGACCGTATCGGACATTATTACACGGAGATCGCGGAGAATCAGGATCAGCTGCGCGACGCCTACAGAATACTTGAATGAGGAATGCCGCACCCATGAGGATAACTTTTCTCGGTACCGGAACCTCACAAGGCGTACCTGTTATAAATTGCGATTGTCCGGTTTGCAGTTCAAATAAATCAAAAAATAAACGTTTGCGGTGTTCAGTGATGATTGAAACACAGCATAAACACTTTCTTATCGATACTTCAACCGATCTGCGGCAGCAGCTGCTGAGAAAACCTTTTGCAAATATTGACGCTGTCCTTTTTACCCACGCGCATGCGGATCACATCAACGGTTTGGATGAACTGCGCCGCTTTAACTACCTGCAAAAAAAACATATTCCGGTTTATGGGAACGCGGGTACACTCGCGCGTATTCGTAATAACTTTGATTACGCCTTCAATGACGATGTGTACACAAACGGGGTGCCGAATTTGCGCGCGCAAATCGTCGGCGATAAATTTCTGATCGATGATGTTGAAATCATTCCGATACCTTTAAAGCACGGATCTCTGGAGATCCATGGATACAGAATTGAAAATTTCGCATATTGTACCGATGTGAGCGAGATTCCCGAAAGCAGTTTCAGACTTCTGGAAAATCTGGATATTCTGGTTCTTGACGCGTTGCGTGAACGGGAACACCCTACCCACTTCTCATTGAGTGAGGCGATAGAAACTGCAAAAATAATCGGCGCGAAAATGACATTTTTCACGCACATGAACCATAATATTGATCATTTTCACCATGGCAAAATTCTGCCTGAAAGCTGTGCGTTTGCGTTTGATGGCCTTGAACTGGAATTAGGGGAGGTAAATCTATGAATATTTTAATCATCAATGGTCCAAATCTGAATCTTTTAGGGATACGAAGACCCGAACTTTACGGCGGGAAAACCCTTATTGAGACCAATGAATTTATTAAAAGCTATTTTAAAGGCGTGAAATTACACTTTTTCCAAAGCAATCATGAGGGGGAAATTATTGATAAAATACATGAATCCATGAAAATTCAACATGGAATCGTGTTAAATCCGGGAGCATTCGGCCATTATTCTTACGCGATTCGCGACGCGATTGAGGCGTGTACGATTCCGGTTGTAGAAATTCATATCAGTAATATAGCGGCGCGGGAAGAGTTTCGGAAGAGCTCGGTAATTTCTGATGTTTGCAAAGGAACGATCAGCGGGCTTGGGATTTACGGCTATGTGCTGGCGGTTCAGGCGCTTGTTCATCAACTGAAAAGGAAAGACAGATAAAGTGTCAATAATCGCGCAAATCAAAGGACTGACCCGGCATTCAGCCATTTATACGATCAGCACATTTATTCAGAGGGCGCTGGGGCTGATCATGCTGCCGGTTTACACCGATACATCATATATTTCCACCAAGAGCGCGTATGGTGATTACGCCCTGGTATATACATTTATGGCCTTTATGAATATCGTCTATCTTTACGGCATGGACGCGGCCTTTCTGCGGTTTTTCTTTCTGGGAAAACATAAACGTGAAGATGTCTATAAAACCGCCTACTCCGCCATATTTATCAACGGTATCATACTGTCATCCGTCATGTTCTTTTTCGCTGAACCGGTGGCTGTGATTGTGTTTTCGGCTAAAGGATATGCGTTTTTTATCCAGATAACAGCGGGAATTCTGTTTTTTGATACGCTTTGCAACCTGCCGTACCTTATTCTGAGGGCGGAAGAAAGATCTATCGCATATACGGGTATCAGGGTAGGGCGGTTTATTATTGAACTGTTATTAAACCTGCTTTTTGTGGTTGTATTAAAGCAGGGGGTAAAAGGAATTCTGTACGCGAATATTCTTGCTGCTGTTCTGAATCTTATTTTTGTGGTTCCGTTCCAGACTAATTATTGGAAGGGCAGAATTAATAAAGAAATTCTCGTTGATCTGTTGAAATTTGGGCTGCCTATGCTCCCGAACGGACTGGCATATTTAACAGTTGAAGTGAGTGATAAATATCTGATGAGCCGGCTGCTGGATAAGGATATACTGGGCGCGTACTCCGCAAATTACAGATTCGGTTCGGCTTTACTTTTAATCGTGATCGCTTTTCGCACCGCCTGGCAGCCGTTCTTTCTGAAAGTCGCGAATGATCAGGACGCCAAGCGGATATATTCAAAAGTAATGACATATTTTTCAACTGTAGGCGTTTTGGTGGTGGTCATAGTCAGCTATTATATCGAATATCTGGTAATGATACCTCTTGGTCCGGGGAAGACGATCATGGGAAGCGAGTATTGGAACGGGATCGTAATTATTCCGATCATTCTAACGGCTTATCTGTTTTATGGTATTTATGTAAATTTTACCGTTGGAATTTATATCGAACAAAAGACTAAATGGATGGTATTATTTACAGGTCTGGCAGCCGTCGTAAATGTGGGCAGCAATTTATATCTGATGCCGCGTTATGGTATGATCGGAGCAGCTTTGGCTACATTGTTAAGTTATGTGGTGATGGCGGTGACAATCTTTATCGCGAACCAATTAATATATCCGGTCAGATATGAATACTCCAGATTGATGTTACTCATGGGATACCTGGCTCTGATGCTGTTTATATATTATCAGTTTGATTTGTCCTTTTTGCAAAGAAGTGTTATACTTTTGATATCCCCGGCTCTTTTGTATTTCGGCGGATTTTTCAGAAAAGATGAAATTGCATACCTGAAATCAAAATTAAGGCGCTGATATTATGAGTCAATTAAAAATCGCCTTTCTCTGGCATCAGCATCAGCCGTTCTATAAGGATGAAGAAGGAGATTATCTTCTCCCCTGGGTTGGTCTGCATGCCATGAAAGATTATCTGGATTTACTCCTAATCGCCGATCAGTATCCTGAGATTCGCCAGACAATAAATCTTGTGCCGTCGCTTTTACTTCAATTAAAAGATTATGCTGACGGCAATGCTAATGACATTGTCGTTCGTCTGAGCAGGAAATCAGCCGCAGAATTTTCAACACAGGATAAAGCGGATCTTTTGCGACATTTTTTTATGGGTAATCCGGCCACAATGATTCAGCCATACCCGAGATACATACAGCTGTATGAAAAATACCAGTCAATAAAGCATCTGAATGACCGGGAACTGACCGGCAGGTTCAGCGGGGAAGAAATTCGTGATTTGCAAATCTGGTTTAATCTGAGCTGGATTGGATACGAATCAAAAAAGGATCCGAACATTCAGGGACTTATAAAAAAGCAGCAAAATTTTTCGGACGATGACCGGTTGATGCTGCTAAATTTTATTCATAAACTATTCAAAAGGGTTATACCCAAACATGCGGAAATGTGGCAAAAGGAACAGATTGATTTAACCACATCCCCATTTTATCATCCGATTCTGCCTCTTTTATGCGATACTGAAATCGCAAAAATTTCCCAGCAGAGCCTGGTTCTTCCCCAGCCTCCGTTTCGTCATCCTGAGGATGCCATCGCCCAGGTGGAAAAAGGGCTGGAGTATTTTGGTAAGACATTTGGCAGTTATCCTTCTGGTATTTGGCCGTCCGAAGGCAGTGTCAGCGATGAAGTGGCAGAGATTGTTGCATCAAGGGGAATAAAATGGATCGCGACTGATGAAGATATACTTTCAAGAAGCCTGGACCGGCCATTCGAACAGAATGATATCTACAGTCCTTACCGGATTAAAACCAATGCCGGTGATCTTCACCTGTTTTTCAGAGACCGTGCCCTTTCAGATAAAATTGGTTTTGTTTATGGATCGTGGTCAGCAGAAGAAGCGGTCAATGATTTCCTGAATCATCTTAAGCAGATCAAAGCCAAGATACAGAAATCCGGCGGTGACATGGCTGTGGAAAATTCGATTGTTCCGGTAATCCTGGATGGTGAAAACTGTTGGGAGTATTATCCTGAGAATGGCGGGAAATTTCTTCACCTTTTATATAAGCAGTTATCGGGAAATCCTGAATTTTTAACTACTACCTTCACTAAATTTCTTGAGAACTCGGAGCCGCGTGAATTAACGAAGATCTGGCCCGGCAGCTGGATCAATCATAATTTTCAGATCTGGATCGGTGATTCGGAAGATCGGCAGGCGTGGGAAATGCTGCACCAGACACGCGAATTTTTGGTTCAAAGTGAAAAAAATGTGAAAATTTCTGATGAGGTCAGATCACAGGC
>JBFXGD010000175.1:0-7564 GCA_050178385.1 Calditrichaceae bacterium | reverse complement strand
CAGAGAAAGTCAGATCAACGGAGATCCGACGCTGGCCTTTCTGATCGACGCGGATATCACCTGGCATTCGGCATTTATCGTCACATCATCCGGTGAAACCCGGGCGATTGTAGGGCTGTACGATCAAAAAACGGTAGAGGAAACGGGCGCGTATGATGTGGTGACCGGATTTGTGGAAGGTATAAAAGATCCTTTTCAAAAATATATTAAAAAAATCAATCCCCGTCAGATCGCGATAAATTATTCTGTGGGAAGCGAAGTTTGCGACGGTCTGACTCATGGAATGTATCTCACTCTTTACGAATATCTCGATGAAATCGGTTTTGCGGACAGACTTATTTCAGCAGAAAAAATTGTGTCAGCGCTAAGACAGCGTAAAACAAAAACGGAACTGGATTATATGAAAGAGGCCATCCGGATTACGGAGAATATATTTGAGAGTGTTACGCGATTCATAAAACCCGGTAAAACTGAGAAAGAAATCGCAGCGTTTATGAAAGGTGAAGTCAAAAAGGCGGGTGTGGGATTCGGTTGGGAAGAATCGGTCTGTCCGGCGGTTTTTACAGGCCCTGAAACGGCGGGCGCTCATTACGCGCCTTCAGACAGAAAAATAGAATGCGGGCATATATTGAATATGGATTTTGGCGTCCGCTACAATGGTTACTGTTCCGATATGCAACGCACTTTCTACATATTAAAGGATGGGGAAAAAAAAGCGCCTTCCGATGTGCAAAAGGGATTTGATACGATTGTAGAGGCGATTGAATCTTCAAAGCAGGCCATGAAACCCGGAGTGTTGGGAAAAGATATCGACGCCGTGGCGCGGAATGTCATAACCAAAAGCGGATACAATGAATTTCCTCATGGACTGGGTCATCAGGTTGGCCGTTTTTCGCATGACGGTACGGCGCTGCTCGGCCCCCCCTGGGAAAAATACGCCCGGAAACCGTTCCATGAGCTTGAAGATGGAATGGTCTTCACAATCGAACCACGATTGACTGTAGAAGGTCGGGGTGTGGCAACTATAGAAGAGATGGTTGTTGTCACTAAAACCGGCTGTGAATATCTTTCCCGGCCGCAAAAAGAACTAATATTGATCAAATGACAGGTTTGAATTTCAGCGACTATGGTTTCAACATTAGGAAAAAACGGGCGATCAATTTATTAAAAGATCTCCTCGTATAGTCGGATAATATCATCCACACCGGCGGTTCTGGGATTTGTGAGTATGCTTCTGTCCGCCAAAGCGTTCTCAGCCATCACCCGGAAATCAGCTTTTTCGGAATTGATCTCACTCAATTTTGTCGGCAGTCCGATTTCTTTGATAAGATTTTGCACCGCTTCAATTCCCTTATAGGCCGCTTCTTTTACGGAGAACTGCTCCGTTTTCTCACCGAAAGCTCCCGCTATATCAGCTATCCGTTCAGCGCGAACCAATAAGTTAAACCGCATGACAGCAGGCAAGACCAGCGCGATCGACATTCCATGGGGTATTTTATATTTTGCTCCAATTTGATGCGCCATAGCGTGGGCCAGACCCAGACCGGCATTTGAAAATGCCATTCCGGCCATATACGATGCAATAGCCATTTTATGACGTGCCTGTTCATTGCTTCCATACCCGACCGCTGTCGGCAGATATTCCCCGACGAGGCGGATTACCCGGTGCGAAAGCGCTCTTGCGAGGGTGCATGAGCTTTTTGCCAGGTATGCCTCTATGGCGTGAGAAAGTACATCAATACCCGTCATCGCGGTTATTTTCGGAGGAATGCCGAGAGTGAGTCTTGGATCAATAAACGCCATATCAGGAATGATAGATGGATGATCGATCAGCATCTTTCTGTGGGTATCCGTATTGGTAATAACACTGATGGCGGTTACTTCAGACCCGGTTCCGGCCGTGGTTGGCACTGCGGCGAGTTTCAATCGTTCATTTTTGATGTTTTCCGCGACGAAGGGACCGGGATTTGTAGAAAATACAGCAATTGCCTTCGCCACATCGATAGGGGAGCCGCCACCAAATCCCAAAATGAGATCACAATTTTCCTCTTTAACTTTGCTGATCCCTTCGGATAATATCTTATCTGTCGGATCAGATTGCACTTTGTCGAATATTATATATTTAATGTTTTGCCGATTTAAGGAACGCAGCATCGGCGCCATAAGATTCAATTCCACCATGGAGCGATCCGTTACGATCAGAATTTTTTTCGGTCTGTATTTGGCAATTTCCCCGCCGATTTTTGTAGAAATTCCATCGCCCACCAATGTGTTTGGCGGAACTCTGAAATAGAACGAATTATCTACAGAAACCTCATCTATTGTTTGAATAATAATTTCATTAATCAGATTCTCATCCATAATTCCTACCCGCTTTTAGTACATGATCCAATAAATAGTATTGGTAAAGTTCAAAATTCGTGCCATTATTTGAAAGCATGATAAATAGGCATTGTTTGATATAAACACTGCCATAATATTTCCGCTTAAAGCAAAGAATTGAAATAAGAGACCGCGAATTATCGTTAGCTACCAAAAAGTGGCATTGTGAAAAAATGTGGCACCCATTTTATGATACAATATTTGGAAGATTGGCTTTACATCACAATTGAAAGTCAAAAGGATGATAGAATTAGATGATCTGTCAGAAAATTTTCCATGGTAGATCATAAAAGCCACTCGCTTTTTATTCGTTTTACTTTAAAGAAATTAATTAGTAATTTACAAATTAATATGTTTTAAAAATGCATCTGAGATTGATCGGTTAAGATATCCAGATTCCTGGCCAATCTCATAAGATGTTCTTTTAAGATATTGTCCGACAAATTTAATTATGTGACAGTATAGTCGTTAATTGAAGCAGATCAAAAATTTAAAGTGGAAATTAGAGATAAACTGCCGCTTCAAGGTTATTGAAACTAAGTCATCAACGGAATATGTTTAAAAACAGAAATTTTGCCACTCTACTAAGTTTTTTGATTTTAACGGGTAGTGCCGTGATTTTTATCGGTTTGTTTACCTATAATTACTATGAATCAAAAAATATGCTTCTTGGGAATGCGAAAGAGAATGCGCAAAATCTAACGGCGTCTTCTGTCCACGAAATTGAAAAAATCCTTCTCTCCCTGACAAAAATTCCCGATAACATGGCGTTTGTGTTGGAAAATTCTACGTTTTCTCAAGATAAATTACATCTGTTTTTAAGATCGGTTGTGGACAACAACAATGAGGTTTACGGCAGCTGCATTGCGTTTGAGCCGCACGCGTTTAATAAGGATTCTGTTTATTTCGCGCCTTATTACTATAAAACTAAGAACAGCCTCGGTTATTCAAATCTGGATAAGGACTCTTATCAATATGTCAACTGGGATTGGTATAAATTACCAAAACAGCTTGGCAGGTCGGTCTGGAGTGAACCCTACTATGATGAGGGCGGCGGTAATATAATGATGGCTACATATTCCGTCCCGTTTTTTCAAACGATAAATGGTCAGAAACAGATAAAAGGTATCGTGACCATTGATATTTCTCTCTCATGGTTAAAAAATATTGTTTCTTCCATAAAGCTGTTTGAGAGCGGATATGCGTTTCTGATATCAAAAAACGGAAAATTTATTACCTATCCACAAGAAGAATACATTCTGAATAAGAGTATATTTAGCATTGCCCGGGATCAAAGTTCAGAGACGCTATCAGAGATCGGGGAAAATATGATTCAGGGCAAAAGCGGTTTTGCACCTGTGGAAGACGGTGTTTTTGAAACAAAAAGCTGGGTGTTTTATAATCCCTTACCACTGACAAGCTGGTCGATGGCGGTTGTATTTTCCGAAGATGAATTATTTGCCGATATATACCGCTTATACTGGGCGATCGCGCTGATTGGTATTTCGGGTTTGTTAATTCTTTTTATTATCGCGTTTCAGGTTTCAAGATCGATTACCGGACCCCTAAAGGACCTGGTGCATGAAACAGATCGTATTGCTTAGTATCAACATTGAAGGATTTTAGTTTTGAAATTAGTCCGGATCAGCAGGGAAAAAGGTATAACTCTCAGGGTTATTTTAACTTTTGTCATCTTTAGCGCTTTATGGATTCTAATCTCGGAAGCGGTGCTTTCTGTTCTGCAATTCGACCTTAAAGGGTACATACTTTTCGATACAGCAAAGAATCTTTTTTTTGTCATTATAACATCCATATTACTTTATATACTCATCTATCAGAATCTTCTTGTTATCCGGAAATCACATATAGCCATCCGGAAATCGCGTTTAATCTACCAAACTTTTTTTGAAAATACGGGCGCGGCAACAATTATTGTCCGGGAAGATTTATCAATTTCGCTGGCTAATTCCGAATTTGTCAGACTTTCGGAGTATGCTAAAACAGAAATAGAAGAGAGAATGAAGCTTCCTGAATTCATTGTTGAAAATGACTGGGTGTCGATCGGAGAATATTTAGTTGAACAAACAAAACAGGAAGATTCTGTTCCAAAAAGTTATGAAACAAGAATGACAAGCAAAACAGGCAAAATTCGTGACATCCTTCTGAATGTGGCTTTAATTCCAGGCACCGGCAGACAGGTTGTATCCTGTCTTGATATTACCGATCTGAAACACACTGAAGAAGCTTTAAGAAAGAGTGAAGCAAATAACCGGGCGCTGTTGAATGCCATTCCCGATTTAATGTTTCGTTTTCATAAAGATGGTACGTTCCTTGAATATGGTGTCAAAAAAAAGGAAGAACTGCTGCTGAGTCCGGATAACTTTCTCGGGAAAAAAGTAAGTGACATCCTTCCGGCAGAACTGGTTGAAAAAACCATGCATCATATAAATCAGGCTCTTATAGATAATAATGTCCAGGTTTTTGAATACCAGATTCCGCTAAAGGGAAAGATTAATTATTTTGAAAGCAGATTGATAAAATGCGGCGAAGATGAGGTTTTAGCCATAGTCAGAAACTTTACCGAGAGGGTCAAGGCTCAAAGATTAGCCGAACTCAGGCAGAAAGAACTGATGCAGGCGGATAAAATGGCCACACTTGGGGTTCTGGTTTCAGGAATGGCGCATGAAATCAATAATCCAAATAATTTTATACACCTGAATGGAAAAATACTTTCGAAAGTTTGGGATGATATCGGACCAATTTTAAGAAATTATTATGAATCAAACGGGGACTTTGCGTTGGCTGGTATGCCATATACTAAAGCTCATCCAAAAATTGCCCAGTTGATCAGCGGTATCTCCGAAGGTGCGATGCGTATTCAGAGAATAGTGCAAAGTTTAAAAGATTTTGCCCGCAAAGATGAAGGTAACCTGAACCAGAGAGTAGATATTAATGCAGTCATTGAGTCGGCGATTGTAATAACGAATAATCTCATCAACAAATCAACCAGTCAATTTAATATAGAGTGTCAGGAGAATCTGCCGTTGGTTCGCGGTAATTTTCAGCAGCTCGAACAGGTTATTATTAACCTGATAACAAATTCTTGCCAGGCCATCCAGAATAAAAGCGGAGGAATTAACGTAATCACTTTTTACGATGATAAGAAAGCTGCTGTGATCATTAAAATTATTGATGAAGGACCCGGCATCTCAAAGAAACACCTGAAGAGAATTATGGATCCGTTTTATACAACGAAACGTCATTCCGGTGGAACGGGTCTTGGGCTTTCCATCTCGTATAATATTATCAGGGAACATGACGGTGATCTGATATTTGATTCCCAGCAAAAAGCGGGGACGACTGTAACCATTGTTTTACCCGAATACAAAGAAGTTCTAAGTCATGAGGTAAATTGATGAAAAATGTTACATTTCCCCAGCATCCTGTGTTGCTTGTTGATGATGAAGAACAGTTTTTAATAAGCGCGGGGATGATGCTTAGTTCACATGGAGTAACAAATGTCCTGGAGTGCAATGACAGCAGAAAAGTGATGGGGATATTACAAAAAAATAATATCTCAACGATAGTACTTGATGTTTTCATGCCCCATATTTCCGGTTTGGAATTGCTTGAAAAAATTTGTAACAATTTCCCGGAAATTCCGGTGATTATGCTTACCGCGGTTAATGAAGTGAATACGGCTGTGCAATGTATGAAATCAGGTGCTCTTGATTATATCGTGAAACCGGTTGATGACACCCGGCTCGTAACGGCAATAAAAAGGGCAGTGGAACTTAGACAGGTTAGAAATGAAAACAAGCGTCTAAAAAAATATTTGCTATCGGATGAGCTTGAACATGAATCGGCTTTTGAAAAGATAATCACACAGAATTCAAATATGCATTCTATTTTTAAATATGTTGAGGCCATAAGTTATACAAATCTTCCGGTACTGATCACAGGAGAGACTGGGGTCGGAAAGGAACTGTTATCCCGGGCAATCCACACCGTCAGCGGCAGGAAAGGGGCATTCATCCCGGTAAATGTGGCCGGGGTAGATGACAATTTGTTTTCAGATACACTCTTCGGTCACAAAAAAGGGGCATTCACCGGAGCGGAAATGGAACGCAAAGGGTTAATTGAGAAGGCCCTTGGCGGAACATTATTTCTGGATGAAATTGGCGACCTCAGCTATGAATCCCAGATAAAACTCTTGCGTTTACTTCAGGAAGGTAAATATTATCCTATCGGTTCGGATATGCCTAAATTATCGGATGCCCGGATCGTGGTCGCGACCAATGCTGATCTTTCGATAAATATAAACGATGGAAAATTCAGGAAAGATCTGTACTATCGGCTGCAAACACATCATCTGCACATTCCGCCATTGCGTGACAGAAAAGATGACTTGATTGTACTGGTCGATCATTTTTTGGAAAAAGCCGCAAAAAATTTAAAGAAGAAAAAGCCGTCTGTTCCCAAAGAATTATTCATACTATTGCGTAATTATAATTTTCCCGGGAATATACGTGAATTGGAAGGGATGATTTTTGACGCGCTCAGCCGTCATAAAGCTGGAATTTTGTCTCTGGAATCATTCAGGGACAAGCTTTTACCCATAAGTAATGATAATCTGTATTTGAACGACGTGGAAATCACCGGTTCTCCAGAGAATGAAAAAAATGTTGTGTTTCCCGACCAGTTACCGACGATAAAGGAAATAGAGCAAGAATTAATTGATGAAGCTCTGAAGAGATCTTCAGGAAATCAGACAATTGCCGCCAGAATACTCGGAATTTCCCGGAGAGCCTTAAATAATCGTATCCATCGCACTTAGACATAAAAGCTTTTTAATTAATCCCCACCATATTTTAATGATAAAATCTTATAATTTATTTTTAAAAATCAAGTGATTTGTTGATTAGTGCTATCTGTTTCCTGTTCTGATCAACATTACTAGCCTAAAAACATTCAAGCAATTTCTATTTTTAAGGTGGAAGATTAAAAGAGTGCCACATTTCTTCCCATGCCATTTCCATGTTAATCTCATTTAAACTTATGTTATTAAGCCATTTAAATCGGTTTAAACTTCAAAGTTCATCAGATAGGTGGCACCTTGTTTAGATTTATCCGTAATTGGTTAAACCTTTGTAAACATAGAAGATACATGCATTTTATAATG
>JBFXGD010000174.1:0-7679 GCA_050178385.1 Calditrichaceae bacterium | reverse complement strand
GGCTCCACGGTTAAAACATTCCCCGGGACGAGCTTTTTGGCAAGGCGAAGATAGGCCAGACCGAATTGCTTACTTCGCTTCACAGATTCATCATACCCGACATAATTCTCTCCGAGATCTTCCATATCATGAACATCCAGTCCCATCATATGACCCAAACCATGTGGGAAGAATAAGGCGTGCGCGCCGTTTTTTACGGCGTCTTCGATATCACCCTTCATCAGACCGAGATCTTTGAGTCCACCGGCAATGACTTTGGCTGCCATCAGATGCACATCACGGTAAAAAACTCCCGGTTTAATCGCGTCGATTGCCTGCATCTGAGCGCTTAATACAATTGAATAAATTTCTTTCTGTTTTTCAGAAAATTTGCCATTCACCGGGAATGTGCGCGTGATGTCACTCGCGTAGTGTAGAATGGATTCCGCGCCGGAATCATTTACTACAAGATGCCCCTCTCCCATTTTGTTTTCATGATGATGATTATGAAGCGTTTCACCGTGAATGGAAAAAATGACCGGAAATGATATGCCGGATCCCATGGCGCTTGCTATACCGGTCATGGCGCCTACAATATCACGTTCGTACAAACCCGGCCGGGTCATTTTCATAGCGGTTGTCTGCATCTGATAAGCGATATCAAGCGCCTTTTCAATCTGCTCCGTTTCCTCTTTGGCTTTCACGGAACGCTGTCCGACTATCGCCCTGATCAATTCTTCAGAAGCGTAGTGGTTCAGCCCTTCAGACCGGATTCCGGTTAAAATCGAAAGTCTAAGCCGGTTTTCAGCCCGGTAGGGAGGCAAAAAGTGCACTTTTCTCCCCGATTTTATAACGTCACGGATAAATTCATCCAGTTTCGCGGTCGGTTTTGCATCTTTGACACCGGCGAGCGCAGCACGATCTGTGAGTGATGGCTGCGGTCCCATCCAGACAGTATCGTCAACGGTAAAATCATATCCAAAAATGATTTCACGATCTTCATCAAGATCAATAACCGCCGCCAATCCGGGAGATTCGAGGCCCCAGTAATATAAAAATGAGCTATCCTGGCGAAAGGAGTAAGCGTTATCCGGGTAATTCATCGGACTTTCGTCATTTCCCAAAAACAACAAGACACCTGATTTTATCTTATTTTTAAGCTGATTCCTGCGGTTGCTGTAAATCTTTGCTTCAAACATCAGAGTTTCCTTTCTTTAGATAGCCTGCTCTGTTCTTTTGATGATTTCGTTTTGAAGATCGGTTCCCAGATCAACAAAATAGTCGCTGTATCCCGCCACGCGCACAATCAGATCCCGGTATTTTTCCGGTTCCGCCTGTGCTTTTTTGAGTGTATCCGCCGTGACCACGTTAAATTGGATATGATGCCCTTCCATCCGGAAATAGGATCGCACCAGGCCGGAAACCTTTTCAATCCCCTCTTCAGTATCCATGATCTGCGGTGTGAATTTCTGATTCAGCAGTGTTCCGCCAGTCCGCAGATGATCTATTTTTGCCGCCGATTTTACGACTGCGGTCGGTCCGTTGGTGTCGGCGCCCTGAACCGGTGATATCCCTTCCGACAAGGGCTCTCCCGCTTTTCTGCCGTCGGGAGTCGCCCCCGCCACACTGCCGAAGTAAACATGAACGGTAGTAGGCAGGAGATTGATTCTGAAATGTCCGCCCTTGGCGTTCGGACGTCCGTCAATGGCATTGAAATATTCTTCAAATACACGTTTCATGATTTCATCAGCCAAGTCATCATCATTTCCATATTTCGGAGGTTCATTAAGCAGATCCTGACGCAGCCGATCATTATTTTCAAAATTTTTATCCAGTACGGCAATAAAATCGGCGAGACTCATTCTTTTTTTATCATAAATCATATATTTGATAGCCGACAGCGAATCTGTTATGGTGCCGATCCCCACCCCCTGGATATAGGAGGTATTATAGCGCGCGCCGCCAGCGTTGTAATCTTTGCCGTTTGATATACAGTCATCAACAAGTATGGACAAAAACGGCGCCGGCAGATATTGCGCGTACAACTGCTCGATGATAAGATTACCTTTTATTTTTATATCGACAAAATAATTGAGTTGTTTTCTAAACGCGTCAAACAAATCATCGAACGATTCAAATTCTTCCGCGTTTCCGGTCAGAAGTCCTGTCTGTTTATCCGTCCGGGGATCGATTCCGTTATGCAGGGTAATTTCGAGCACTTTTACAAGATTGAAGTATCCTGTAAGAATATAACATTCTTTTCCAAAGGCGCCGGTCTCAACGCAGCCGCTGGCGCCGCCGTTACGGGCGTCAAACAGATTCTTTCCCTGACGGATCATCTCCTGGATAATGGCGTCCGTGTTAAAAATAGATGGCTGCCCATAGCCGGTGCCGATTATTTTTAATGCCCGTCTGAGAAGACGGTCCGGATTTTTCTTGCTGACCTGAAGCATGGAGCTGGGTTGCAGAAGACGCATTTCTTCGATGACATCCAAAAGTTTATACGACAATTCATTGGAAGCGTCGTCTCCGTTTTCTTTCACACCGCCGATGTTGATCAAACAAAAATCAGTATAGGTGTTGCTCTCCTGGGCGGTAACTCCCACTTTTGGCGGCGCCGGCTGGTTGTTAAATTTGATCCAGAATGTCTGAAGCAGTTCTTCTGCCTGATCCTCGTTCAATCGTCCGCTTTCAATATCTTTTTTATAGAATGGATAAAGATGCTGATCCAGTCTTCCCGGATTAAAGGAATCCCATGTATTCAGTTCCGTGATAACCCCAAGATGCACAAACCAATAATACTGAAGCGCTTCCCAAAGAGTGCGCGGCGCGTGGGCCGGTACCCGTTCACAGACGCCGGCAATCACTTCAAGTTCATTTTTTCTGATTTGATCGGTTGTTTCAGCGGCAAGTTGTTTTGCTTTTTCCGCGTGCCTGCCGGCAAACATGATCAATGCGTCGGCCGCAATACCCATCGCCTTTAATTCTTCGCGTTTTTCCATCGCCTGTGCGTCAGAAAAGAAGTTCAGATTTCGTATGCTCGCTTCGATATCTTTTTTGAAATCCAGCATGCCCTTTTTATAGATTTTATCATCCAGTACGGTATGCCCGGGTGCGCGCTGTTCCATAAATTCAGTAAAAACTCCCGCCTCATAGGCATTTTTCCATTCCTGATCAACATTCTCAAAAATACGGTCACGTATGGAACGCCCCTTCCAGAACGGTAAAACGGATTCTGTCAATAGTTGCTTTGTTTTATCCGTTGACCGAAATGATATCTTTTCCCTGTTGTGAAGAATATCCAGATCTTTTTGTGTATGGGTACAAATTTCCGGATAGGTGGGAGTTTCTTTTGGCCCGGGTCCGCGCTCACCGATGATCAGTTCATTTTCAGTGATGCAAATTGTTTTGTGTTCAAGAAGATATTTAAAGGCAAGCGCTCTGGCAACCGGAACAGACACACGATCCGCCTGTCCGCTTTTGTAAAACTCCGTCAGGAGAACAGCCCGTTCTTCGGAAATTTTTGGCGCGGCCTTTAAAGATTGTTCTCGCAGTTTTCTGACGCGTTCCGTCATCATTCCCCCAGATATGTTTCAAAACCATGGTTTATGAATAATTCTCTCAGATGTTCAATCTTTTCCTTTGATTGTACCTGCCGATTTCCATTCCGGAAATCTTTTCCAAGACGGTGGTATTTACTTTCGGCAATCGCGTTATATGGCAACAGATCGATTGTATTTATCTTTTCAAGCGTAGAGATGAATCCGATTATTTCCGTGATATTGGATTCTGTATCGGTAATTTCCGGTATCAGCGGAATTCGAATGGACATATTGACGCCATTTTTGGAGATTCGCCGCGCGTTTTTCAGTATCAGTTCATTCGATACGCCGGTGTATTTTATATGGGCGGTATCATCTATCAGTTTGATATCGTAAAGAAACAGATCCGTATAAGGAATTATTTGTTCGAACAGTTCAAATTTTGCATGGCCTGAAGTATCCACCGCCGTATGAATACCCTTTTTTTTACACGCTTTAAGCAGGTCAAACAGAAATTCGGTCTGGATAAGCGGCTCGCCTCCGGAAAAAGTTACGCCTCCGCCCGATTCATCATAAAAGATGATATCCTTTTCAATCTCGCGCATCACTTCATCAACAGTCACTTCCCTGCCGATCAGGTTATCAGGTGAAAACAGAAGAGACGAAGCGTTTCTCGGTCGTGATGATCCTCCCGGTTCGGGCTGTAAATCCCTGCTTTCCGGATTATGGCACCAGTGGCAGTCAAGCGGACATCCTTTAAGAAATACGGTGGTGCGAATCCCCGGCCCATCGTGGATAGCGTATTTTTTTATGTCAAAAATAATACCGTTGTTTTTCAAATAACCAACCTTAAGAAAGAGATTAAATCTTCCGGTTTTGGTTGAAATTTAACAAAACGGCATACGGATTCCAAAGACAAAAAGGGGAAAAGTCTGAACTGTGATTCATCTGATTAGATAAGTACTGTGAGTTCCGGGTTTGAGAAAAGTCATTATTAAATCATAATAATCATGGCTCAGACCGTATTAACCCATTAAAGCAGTCATCTTGCCATCGCCCTGGATTGGTAGTTATATATTGTTTAATACGACCATAGGATATATCGTCGCGGATTATGTGGTCGTGGTACCTCGGTTGCCAACCAAATTCGCGTATCTGAATCCGCGCCTGTTTTGTAACACCAATTTTGTACCCGCGAATAATTGATGCTAAATTTTTTGATTGCGCGCCAAAATGATTTGCCGGAATTCCGGGATTATTCGATTGTTGTTGTAGAGACGCAAGATTTTGCGTCTCTACCAAATTTTTCACATTATTCGATTTATTTATGATGATTATCCCATGAACATGATTTGGCATCACTACAAACGCATCCAATATCACAAATGGAAAATGTTTGGGAATGTCCCACCAACATTCATTGGCGATTTTTCCTATATCTGACAGATGCATTTCTCCACCTGTAACGCGGCCGAAGTAACAAATTCGTTTGTTCGTACAGATGGTCACAAAATAGGCACCGTTCCCCGCATAATCCCAATAACGTAAACGAGCTGAATTGATGCGATATATATTTTTATATTTTTTATCCATCTCATCCTTGTCAGAACTCAGAATCACGTGATGAGATTGAGTATTCATTCACTGCTGATTTCCATCTCCCGGCACGATTCTTTACTTCCCCGCTGCATATTTATGCATCCTGCTCAACTTTTATCCTTCCCGCTAAATATTTATACGCTCCCGACGGAGTTTTGGGCTTCCCGCTGTATATTTATACATTCCCGACCGGTATATTGCCACTATTTTAACAGGGACGCTCATATAATCATCGGCTATCATTATAATTCCGCTGGGGCGATAAAAAAATCATTGGTTTCTGACAGTTGCTCCAATAACTCCGTGATATTTTAGATGCGCGGCGCCTCATCATTTTTGGTTCTTCGTTTTTTATGATAATGGCTTATATAGCCTCTTATCCGTTCCTCATTTCTCCAAAAGACATACTGACCACAGGCACGTATTTCATCCACATTATTTTTGAGCAGAGTGTAGGCCTTATTACGAATGATTTTCTTCCTGACAGTCTTCTCGCGTTCTGAAGCGGCGCGTGACAACAGATCAGCCATTTCATCCGCTTTCGCGGCGGCCTCATCCAGGAGATGAAATTCAAATCCCGTTTTTGACAATGGCCCGGGATTTGCCTTTCCGAAAACAGCAAGGTCGTTCAGATCCTGAATCATATCGGCATTTCTGCTTCCTTTCGCGATAGCGGATACTTTTACGGCGAGTGCCTCATCATTTCTAAAAGCAAATCCAAAATCATGGAGTAAGCGGTTACGCAAATCAAAGGCGAGCGGTGATTTTTCTTTCCATTCCTTCCGCGATTTTTCACGGGCAAAGCGCGCGTTAAACCAGAATGATTCCGCTTCCCGCAAGACACCGGCCCTGACCGATAAGTCATCTACAAGCGACCAATTTAAACCGGCTTTTATCAGTAAATCCTTGTCCTGTTGACACCAGACGCTCAAATTCTCCGCTTCCTGCAAAAACACATCAACCGGCATATTGGGAGATTTTGTCTGCTCATCCGGCAGCGCTTCGATCTCTATTATCTTTGCTTGATAGTCCGTTTGGTTTGACATCACAACTCCTTTTCAGAAATGAGATAGTACTGAATTCTCCGAGTATTAATCAGGGTAGTCATATATCGGAGCCGGTCATTTTCGATAGCAAACAGGGACATATTTTTCTCACTAAAATTGTTGATCGGTGGTTCAACACCATTGCTTATCCAACATGATAAAACAACTCTTTCTCAATAAAACACAGAATGTTTTTGCCACATTAGAGTGAATCAGTCACTTTTGATGAGTTTTATAACTCCGTTCAACTTCAAAGAAATGAAATAAGGGCAGAAAGATTAGATGACGACGGGAGACATTTTGATCCCCGCCGTCAGAACTATATGATTAATAATAAATTTTTAAAAAAAAATCAAGATTAATTAAGGGGTTAATCAATCATTTCCGGAATTCCTGTATTTTATTTCTTATCCGGATATACAGGCATCATGGATTTGAAAATCGTTTTCAGATCCGAATGCCGGGCTTTCCATCCGAGAAGTTTTTCGGCTAATTCGCAACTGGCGACAAGCTTTCCCGGATCACCGGCACGCCGTCCGACCATCTGATAATCAATCTTTCTGCCGGTAACTTCCTCCGCTGCCCGCATGACATCCATAACCGACTGCCCTTCACCGGTTCCAAGATTGACCAGCAGATTTTTTTTGTTTTCAAGAATGTAATTCATTGCCAGAACATGGGCATTGGCAAGATCGCTCACATGGATGTAATCCCGGATACAGGTACCATCAGGTGTATCATAATCATCACCAAAAACCTGCATACCGGAACGTTCCCCGGCTAAAACTTCCATCACTACGGGTGAAAGATTCGCGGGATTTTTCTCCCTGCCTGTAACACGGCCGCGGACATCGTATCCGGTGGCATTAAAATAACGCAATGCCGCATAGTTGATGCCTTTCAGATCGCTATACCATCTCAGATTTTCTTCGATGGCCAGTTTAGTATATCCGTAATAATTGGTAGGATTTAAAGGGTGTTTTTCATCTACCGGCAAATATTCGGGGTTTCCATACACGGCAGCCGAGGATGAAAATATAATATTTTTTACTTTATTTTCTATCATGGCATTGAGCAGGTTTAAGGTGCCGGTAATATTATTTTTGGCATACTTAGCCGGATCTGTCATGGACTCGCCCGCCGCTTTCCAGGCCGCGAAATGGAACACCACATCTATTTTTTTTGACAATGCCTTTACAAGATCACTCTCATTTCTGACATCTCCGCCAATGACTTCCAGCGCCCTCGGATCCAGATTTTCTTTTAATCCAAGCGAGAAGTTATCAAAAATATAAACCTGATGACCTTCGTCGCATAACTGATGAACGACATGACTTCCAATATAACCGGCGCCTCCGGTAACTAATATGCGTTTTGAAAGTGACAATTCATCCTCCTTTGATCCAGATAATGATTAAATGATTAATGGATGAGAACTTAATCAATTAACAGATTACGATGCAAGGTTACAGATCATCTTATTTTATTTAATACTCTAAAATCCCGTAAATAA
>JBFXGD010000173.1:0-7730 GCA_050178385.1 Calditrichaceae bacterium | reverse complement strand
GAAAAAAGAAAAAAGAAAAAAGAGAAAAAAAGTAAGAAGTGAGAAGTAGGAAGTAGGAATTTAAAAGCGTTAAGAGTTAAGAGTAGGGGCGTCCCAAGTTAAGCGCCCGGGCCTGATGATCAACACAGCATGTCATCCAGGTGGGATCTTCTGCTTACTTGGGAAGAGAAGAAAAGTAAGAATGATAAGAAAAAAGAAAAAAGAAAAAAGAGAAAAAAAGTAAGAAGTGAGAAGTAGGAAGTAGGAATTTAAAAGCGTTAAGAGAAAAGAGTTAAGAGTTCAGAGTAGGGCGGGTAAAGAAAATTGGATCTCAAATCCCGAAGGGATGGCATTTTTGTAGAAAAACGGACCCCACAACATCCCGCGGCCCCGTAGGGGTCGAACAATTATAGCGGGAATCCCTATTCTGCCGGTCAGGATAATTTGCTCGTTTATCACAAAGCTACTGTTTGCGATTCTTCGGGGCGAATTTTCTGTTCGAGTGGAAGAAATTGAAAATTAGATAAATTTATACGAGTTAAAATTCGCCAGGGCTTTTTGCTACTTTTTGGCCATTCAAAAAGTAGGGAGAGAAGATAAGAGGAATGATAAGAAAAAAGATAAAAGAAAAAAGAAAAAAGAGTAGGAACGGTCTGAATCGGGAGGATGATTAAGAAATTGGAAATCAGAGTTTTCATTTAATCAGGCAAATCAGAGTTCAGACAAAGAAGTAAGAAGTTTAAGATAAAAGAAAAAAGAAAAAAGAAAAAAGAGAAGAGTAGAGAAGCAGTAGAGCGTCTGAAGTGGAAAGGGCACGCGGGCAGAAAACAGGCGTTGTATAGAATATCAATTCGAATAAGTCATTTAATTATTGTATATTCCCTATATGGTTTTCGATAGTTTACATATTCAAATTTACGGAGATTGATAGATGATCATATCCCAGACACCATTGCGAATCAGTCTGGTCGGAGGCGGAACCGATTTTAAGGGTTTTTATAAGCAGGAGCCGGGTCTTGTGCTCAGTACGGCGATCGATAAATACATATTTGTGCTGGTCAAGGAACGATTTGATGATAAAATATATGTCAGCTATACCAAAAAAGAAATTGTCGATCATGTTTCAGAGATTCAGCATGAACTGGTGCGTGAAGCGCTAAAAATGACCGGCATCGAGAAAGGGATTGAGATCGCCATGCTTGCCGATATCCCGTCGGAGGGATCGGGACTCGGATCCTCATCCAGTCTGACGGTGGGTCTGCTGAATGCTTTTTATACCTATCAGGGTCTTCAGGTGACCGCCGAGCAGCTCGCGAAAGAGGCGAGTGAAATCGAGATTGAACGCTGCGGAAAACCGATTGGTAAACAGGATCAATATATCGCGGCTTATGGCGGATTACGAGAGTTCCGGTTTAATCCGGATGAATCGGTTGATGTGACAAAAATTCCGGTAAAAGACAGTAATTATCGTAAGCTGGGAAGCAATCTGCTGCTTTTTTATACCAATAAAACCCGCAAATCGGCCAATATTCTGAATGAACAAAAAGAAAATATCAACAGTAAATTTGAATTTCTCAAAAAGATCCGCGATCTGGTGCCTCAGCTCACTGAGAAACTGGGGACTGGTGTTTTTGATGAGGTCGGACATATATTAAATGAAAACTGGCTGCTGAAAAAGGAGCTGGCCTCAATGATATCCAACAGCGAAATTGACAAAATGTATGATCGCGCGCTTGAAGCGGGGGCGATCGGCGGAAAAGTAGCGGGCGCCGGGGGTGGCGGATTTTTGCTGCTGTATGTGCCGAGAAACAAACAGGATCAGCTTCGTGATGCAATGAGTGACTACCGGGAACTTCCTTTCATGCTCGAACCGTTCGGAAGCCGTATAATTTTTAATTTCAGAAGATATTCAGCAAAGTGAGAACAAAAATGATAAATGAATTTTATCAGTCTTATATTGAAGAACTTATTACGAATCTGAAGTCAATCAATTTTGATGATCTGCAGCGCGTTTTTGAAATGCTCAGAACCGCGGTAGAGAAGAATCAGGCGGTATATATTTTTGGAAATGGTGGAAGCGCTGTCACCGCTTCTCATTTCGCCTGCGATCTCGGCAAAGGAACGATTACCGATTTCAAAAATGGTAAACGATTCCATGTGGTGAGTCTGACTGATAATGTGGCCTGGTTTACAGCAATCGCAAATGATATCAGTTATGATGATATCTTTGTAGAGCAATTAAAAAATTATCTGATCAAGGATGATCTTGTTATCGGAATTTCCGCATCGGGAAACTCGCCCAATGTACTCAAAGCTATTGAGTACGCCAATGGACAGGGCGCGCAGACTATCGGTCTGGTCGGATTCGGCGGCGGGAAATTAAAAGAGCTGGCTCATGACAGCCTGGTTGTACCGAGCAGGAACTATGGGGTTGCGGAAGATTTTCATCTTATCATCGAGCATATCCTGACACAGTATTTGAAGAAAGAACTCGCGGAGTGATGCTCGCATTTTCCCGAATTCTCACTTCTTACTTCTCTTCTCTTTTTTCTTTTATCTTTTTTCTTAAAATTCTTACTTCCTACTTCCTACTTTTCACTTCTTACTTATTCTTCTCCCCCTACTTTTTGAATGGCCAAAAAGTAGCAAAAAGCCCTGGCGAATTTTAACTCGTGATAATCATTTCTAATTTTCTAATTCATCTACTCGGACAGAAAATTCGCCCCGAAGAATTCTTATTTTCAAAATCCTTCCAGGATAGACAATGGCTTACAACATGACAGAAACGGCGGGTCACTGTTCAACGGCGACTATCCTCAGTATGTCATTCCGTAGGAATCCTATGCTTTGTCCGAACAATTTTCCCAAGTAAGCAGATGATCCCTCTTCTTAAAACCCACCTCTGGCGGGCAGGTCACAGTTCAGACAACTTCTTACTTTCCTAACCCACCCCGGGCCTGATAAATCATGCCCTTCCCCTCCCTTATGCATAAGGGAGGGGATCGAGGGGAGGGTCAGCCCGCGCGCCCAAATTGGGACGCCCTTACTCTTAACTCTTAACTCTTTTCTCTTAACGCTTTTTATTCCTACTTCCTCCCCAAATCTTTTCCCACTCCAGCCAGAATGAGATTTTTCCGCTCAGTTCATCATGTGTCAAACCGTCAATATGATTGAAATTATCAAAACTATTGTAGGCCAGGTCGAGTTCAAGATGACCAATCCTATGGGGTTTGTAAAAAAGTGATAATCCGAGCTGTGTATGGTCTTCGACGGTGCCAAATGGGAAGGATTCATCATAGCCTTCTTCAACAGTATAATTTAGAAAATCCTTGTTGAACTCGCCGCTGACGGTGCCTTCACCCTGACGCACCAGGCTGCCCTTGAGATTTAACTTCATATCAGCCCGCAGCCAGTAAGACATGGAGAGAAAATAATGTTCAAGATCATTACCGAGGGAATATCCGATGACTTCGTTTCGGTGGATATATTTTTCCCAGTCGTTGTCAGGGGCGTTGTAAGTACGGTTCCGGATTTGCACATATTCCGCGTTTAGCAGCCCGCCGGATAATCCGAATGGTGATGACCAGTTGACGCCGACAAGAATACCGTATTCGTTTGGTTCCAGATCCTCCGGTGTCTCCTCATCTATCTGATAATCATCTATAAGTATTTCTCCGTACAACTCCAGATTTTTCCTGAAGTATAAATCCCATTCGATTGTGTACAGCGTGTTGGTGTCCACCCCGGGAGTATTCACATTATAACCGTGATAAAACATCAGCGGATTCATTAAGCCGAATTCCCAGCCCTGATTTGGCCCACCATAGATCGCCACTTCATTAACCGCAAAAAAGTATTTATCCTTTAAATTGACCGACAGCCTGTGTCCGTTCAGATAGCGGTTTGAATAAATGCTGAATTGCTGCAGTTCCGGATCGGTAATTCTCCGGCGGTCAAGCATGAATCCCCAGAATGAAAACTGAAAGGTATGATTGCCGATACTGGCGGAATACATGTCGAATGAGCGGCTGTTGTCTGAAATGAGAAGCTGTCCTGTTCTGCCGGGTCCCAGCTGCATATAGTCACGGCCGATTTTTGCGCGCAGCCATTCGCTTTGCCATGCTAAATAAGCCTGTTCCGTATAGGCATAGTATCCTGAATAATCCTTTCCGATATAACCCGGTTCGGCTTCGTCAAAAATATAGGTGTTGTTATAAAGAGTCAGACGGTTTTTCCAGTATAACCCACCCTCCGCGTGGAAATTATAATTGCTTGCCGTTTCCTGGGTCTGATCATCATAGCGGGTGTTAAAATCACCAAAAGCGCCGAGCTTAAAAAATAAATCAATATTTTCACCCGATTCGGATTTTAAGAAATTGATCACCTTTTTGATCAGCTCCTTCCACTTTGAATCTTCATGGTCATTCAATTGTTTGATTTCAAAAGAGAACTCCCGCAGAAGAATTTTGATGATTTGGATATCTTTCCCTTGCGCGCTGAGTGATAGCCAGTCGATTGTCAGAAGATTTTTGGCGATGTTCTGCCTGTCGTACGGGCGGTTAATCACGGATAGCTCCGGAAAATATCCCTGGACTTTCAGGTAGTCGATATATTGATTCGTCCAGTGATAGGGTGGGATGGTTTCCTGTGCCTGAAGGGAACCGATACCGGTCAAAATCAGAAGTAAAAATACGGTTTTTCTAATCTGCATTCTGATGTCCTCTATATAAAATTTAGTATAATGAAGCTGAAAGTGAGAAGTAGGAAGTTAAGATAAAAGAAAAAAGAGTCAGAGATTTATCCCAGAATACGCCAATTTAAAACTCTTAACTCTTAACTCTTAACTCTTAACTCTTAACTCTTAACTCTTAACTCTTAACTCTTAACTCTTAACGCTCTTTTAATTCTAACTTCTCCGTCTGAACTATGATTCGTTTGATTAAATGAAAACTCTGATTTCCGGTTTCTTAATCATGGCCATCAGTTAATCATTTAAATCAGGGTTCAGATCATTCTTACTCTTTTTTCTTTTATCTTTTATTTTAAAATCCAGCTTTCCTAACCCACCCCGGGCCTGATAAATCATGCCCTTCCCCTCCCTTCTGCATAAGGGAGGGGATAGAGGGGAGGGTCAGTTGCGGGTTCTGTATTTCTACAAAAATGCCATCCCTTCGGGATTGGAAATCCAATTTTTCTTTGCCCGCCATACTCTTAACACATAACTCTTACACTCTTAACGCTCTTCCATTCTTACTTCCTACTTCTTACTTCTCACTTCCTACTTCCTACTTCAATCTTCCAATTCCCGTCCGCTTTTGGTTCAACGGTGCCCTGTTTTTTGATGTATTCGGCTAAAATATTCCTGATTTCCTCATTTGCCTTAAAAACGACCGGGGCATCTGACGCGCCTGCGGCCGCCATGTGACCGCCACCGCCGGTCGCGCGGTAGCTGTTCATTGCCACATGGTAGATTTTTTTCATCTCAAGCGGTTTTCCCGTTTTTGAAAATTGAAGATTCCTGATCCGGCTGCCGGTTTTTTCCCTGACATCAATCTGATAGCTGATACCTTCCGCCATATCGTAATTATAGCCCCGGACGTCAGGATTTTCTGTGATCTTTTTTCCGTCCCAAATATAAAATCGGGATGAGAATTCAAGATAATCTTTTATCTGCTGTCCGGTCATTTCAACCACATACAAAAAGTTTTCATATCGGTACATTGAGTAGATATCTTTAATCTTAATCGGTCCCGGAGTGATTTTTAGCCGGTCATTGAAAGAAGCGGCAAAAGAGATATCCGCCCCGGTGAAGTCCATCTGCGCTTTGTTCACAAGCTCGATAAACGGGCTGTCCTCAAAACGTGAATTCTCTCCGCTCAGTGTATCGGTAAGAGTGCCGATCTCCGTGCGGATATAATCGAGTGTTTTTAAATGATAATATTCATTTAACTGCAGGATTGCCTCAGATGCTTTCACCTCTTTCATCGGTTCCAGCCAGCCGTTTTTTTCAGCGATCTGCAAGCCTTCGCCACTGTCCTTAATGATAATCTCGGCCACACCCAAATTTCGCGCCCAGGATCCCGCGTTTACCAACAGGGTCGCGTCATCCCCCGCGGACGCTTTCTCATCTCTTTTTTCTTTTATCTTTTTGCTTTTATCTTCCGATTTCACACCTGATCCGGCTTCTTTAAACTCAACATTCACCTCATCCTGATGTGAATGCCCCGCGAAAACCACATCAAATAATGGCACTTGTTCAGCGACGAGTCGGGAAGCGTTTTCATTGGGGAGGCCCAGGGCATCTGTATGAGCGCCGCTGTAATCTTCATTGAGACCCGCGTGGAACAATCCCACGAGCACATCCACTTCCGGACGGAGCATTTCGGCATAATCCCTGGCGGTCTCAATCATATCCGTCCAGGTGATACCGGGGTATAGAGTTTTGTCAAGCCACATGGGAATTCCGGGTGTGGTTAAACCGATTATTCCGATGGTGATGCCGTTATATTCTATGATGGTATAAGGATCAAAAAAAGTACGGCCATCCGGCATGAGGGAATTGGCGGAAAGCCATGGAAAATCAGATTGAACCTGAGCGCGGTGATAGGTGAACAGGCCCTGCTCAATATCGTGATTCCCAACGGCAAAAGCGTCGTAACCCATGTAATTCATGGTAAGGATCATGGGATTGGGCACATCGGTTTCAATTTTATTAAAATAATAAATCATCGGAGTTCCCTGTAAAAGATCGCCTCCATCCACTAAAAGCACATTTGGGTGTTTCTTTCGGTATTCGGCAACCCGGGTGAAAATTTTTACCAGGCCGCGGTTTTCATCAGGTTCATCCTTAAAATAATCATATGGATAGATATTGCCGTGTACATCGGTGGTCTGCAGGATATAAAGTGTGTCTGTTTCCTGCGCGAACAGGGCTGTTGACATCATCAGAAAAATAATCAGTCGCTTCATTCGAACCTCGCTTTTTAATCTCTCATATCTAATTCATTAATTTTAATCACTATAGAATTGTATAACAACTAATATTTTGTTCAATCGGACAGACTAAACCGGTGCCGGGAATTTCTTCTGCTTGCCGGTTGCATCAAAGCACGTCCCAGCGAAATTCCTATATGTATTATTCCATCCTCCGCCGCAATTATAATTTTGATTGAATTAAAACGAATATTCTGCTATGTTAGACCTTATAAAATCAATAAAACTATCCTTTTTCAATGAATCTGAACAGACAGACAGAGCGGCAGAAACTTGGCGCGAAAGGTGAACGCCTCGCGGAGAACTTTTTGATCTCGAAAGGTCACCGAATATTATTTCGCAATTACCGCCATGGAAAATCGGAGCTGGATTTAATCAGCCGGACCGATGAGGTCATTGTTATCTCCGAAGTGAAAAGTTTTTACGCCGATCCGCTGGGCGCGGCGGAGTTTCGAATCCATAAACACAAACAGAAAAAAATCATTGAAGGCGCTTATGGCTTTTTAGGTGAACATCCGGAATTTGAGGGTTTGGGAGTTAGATTTGATGTGCTGATCGTCGATTTCTCTGAATATCCCGCCAGGATTACGCATTATGAGGGCGCGTTTTATGATGAAGAAGGATATTAGGAGGAAGAATAAGTAAGAAGTAGGAAGTAGGAAGTGGGAAGTTTAAGAAAAAAGATAAAAGAAAAAAGAAAAAAGAGAAGAGAAGTGGGAAGTTGGAAGTAGGAAGTTTAAGATAAAAGAAAAAAGATA
>JBFXGD010000172.1:0-7806 GCA_050178385.1 Calditrichaceae bacterium | reverse complement strand
ACTGTGCTCCGCTTCACTTAGGCTGGAAGTGGCCGCGCCGGGCATGAAGAGCAGGCGGATGACTTCTGATCCAAGCTGTGAACCGTCATCGGCTTTGGGTTCATGACTATATTCGGTCTCTTCAAAATCGACCGCTTTTTGCAGGAGCCGCTCGATGCGGATGAGCCTTCCGTCATGTCGGAAAACAAATCCGAACAAATGCTTTTCATTGAATGTGCTGATATCGATGGTACCGACCGGGTTTTTATTGGCCGCTCTCCGTTCTTCAGGTTTTTCAATACCGTAAATAACAGAAAATCGTGTGAGTATAATCAGAAATTCCTTCACAAGCTGCTGATGGGCGAACGGAATGGAGAGACTGTTAAAATTCTCATGCCGGAACCGAATTTTCCGGCCAAACTCCGTACTGAGAACATTAATCTGGCTTTCAAGCGCTTTTAGCAGCATCCCGGTTTCATAGCGGCGGGTGGTCCGGAGTGAATTATTAAAATGATTCAGTCTCTGCATCAACGATTTAATTTCATCCAGTGTCTGCCGAAGCTCTCCAAGCTGCAGAACGACGGGTACGAAATCGCTTCCGGATATATCAGTTTTATTTCGGATACCGGCGATTTCATTCTCAAAATTCTGGGCCTTGCTGGAAAAAAACTTTAAATCAAGCAAAGACGCGTTACTTCTGATGTGCTGCGTGGCCTTTGTCAATATATTTAGCAAGCTTTTATAGCCTTGTTCTTTGATTGAATTTTTAAGAGCTTCATCAATCTGGTTCAGTTCATATTCAATCAGGTTCACAAATTCATTAAGCAGCGGCGGTTTCACATGAAGGATATTAACCAGCCATTCCATCTGCTTTTTTGTATTCTGTTCAACGAGCTCCAGTTTTTTCGTTAAATTAATTTGTTCTGTTATATCTTTTACGCCGCAGAATATGAGAGAAATTTTGCCGTCTTTAACAATTCTACGGAAACGGAAGGACAGATGCTTGGAAGATGTCCACAATCCCCATTGGTCTTCACTGTGAAACTCAACACTCTGCAAAGGATTTAATTCGGATATCGTCTCTTCGTCCAGGTCTTCCTGAAACATGAACTGCAGGAATTCCTGGGTGTTCTTGATCAGATTTTCCGGGATCTTTTTATCCAGCAGTTTAAAGAATTTATTCCCCGTGGGTTCTTTAAAATTGATGATCGACCCGACGGTATCAGAACATTCTTTTTGGACAATAAAATTGGAATCAATGAAGAGCGCGCCTTCATCAATTGATTGAAGTATCATCCCGATTTTGCCGTTGGCATCGGAAAGTTCTTCTTTTAACTGAGAAAATTCACCAGATAATTTTGAAAGACTGGATTCAAATCCGGTATTCAGTTTATTCTTTTCCATATCAAAATTAATTTCCGGAATTATAGAAAGTATTATTACCTTTAAAAAATGCCTTCCTGCAAATCGGTAATAAAATTCCGGTTAATCCTCCCTGAATTTTACTTTTAAATAAGGTGAGTTTCCGTATAACCCTGAAATGTCAACGTAAAAACCAGTTAACAATTCACGGCGACTCACCCCATTCGCCATCAAACAAGCCATCCATCACCATCCGTGTATCACGGATAGACTAATTCTATTCCAGACAAACTACGAGAAATGATTTGTGATCCTGCCAGGTCAATGGAATCACAAACGTCTGAATTTCATCCGGCAATTTAATATCTTTTGCGATACCTTCCACCACAACCGGCACAGAAATCATAAAATCACTTCCGTACGCTTGTCTTACGTTTCCGGAAATGGTGTTGGCGATTTCACCCACAAGGTCTTTTATTTCATCCCCGCCCACATCATCAAGGCCCAGAATGATATTGGCGAGAGCTTTCAGCATCTCGGCGCTGGCCGTTATATAGACGCTTCCTTTTCTCTTGCCCGAAATCCCGATAATACCGGTATATTCCAATACGACCGGATCATCCCCTTTAATAAAAGGAATTCCTGTATATGCTTTTTCATTGGTCACTTCTTCGAAATAATTTACTGTGCTGTCAATGAAAAAATGAAGATCCGTTTCCTTCATTTATAATCTCCTTTATAGAATTGATTATCCGATCAGTCGGCCAAATGATTCTTTTAATTTTTCGGGTGTAAATGGTTTTCCAAGGAAGCTTTTTGCTCCTTTTTTGATGGCTTTTAAACCTGTCGCCTTATCCGACAAAGCCGTCACTACCATGATCTTCGCCGATGGCTTTATTTTCAGCATTTCATCGAGAACGGTCAGGCCATCCATTTCAGGCATGGTTATATCCAACGTCACAATATCGGGATCCGTCTCTTTAAAGATTTCCAGCGCGGCTTTTCCATCTCCTGCCGTTCCCACGACCTCAATATTGTAACTGTTTAGATATTTTTGGATCACCTGCCGTATTATCGAAGAATCATCCACAATAAGTACTTTTGTTTTTTCTTTCATTGTGCCTCCAAAATATTTTTGGTAAATATACAATTTAGTCACTGATTTTGCTATTTAAAACATCCATTTCATTAATATTCTTGATTATTATATTCAATTTTATGTTCTGATATTACCTTCCGGACATATCAGAAAACCGGAAGTATATCATCAGGCTTCATTCACCTCCGCTTCTTCCACTTTAAGCTCTTCATCCTTTTCCTTTTCGATCGGCAGCGTAATGACAAATTCACAATATTTATCCTTCTCAAATTTTACTTCAATACGCCCGCCGGCTTTTTCAACCTTATCCTTGATCAAATCCATTCCAACGCCGCGACCCGCTATCAGATTCGCTTTTTCCAGTGTGGAGATGCCGGGCACAAAAATGGTTTGCGTGACTTCCTTTTCGCTCCACGAATTTATTTGCTCATCCGTCCATCTTCCTGATTTGCGAGCTTTTTCCCTTAATTTATCAATTTGAAGCCCTCTGCCGTCATCCTTAAATTTGAACCCAAAAACAAAATCATTCTTAAAGGATGAAAGTACGATTGTTCCTTTAGGAGTTTTTTTGTTTTTTATCCTTGTTCCCTGATCTTCAATCCCGTGATAAATGGAATTACGCACCAGCTGTATGATTATTTCTTTTGAGGATAACCGGTACTTGTATGGCAGCATACCGGGATCGAAATTTTCATATATAAAATTGACTTCTTTATTCAAATCATGCGAAACATTATTGATCAGATTCTGAATGGATTGAATCAGTATCTTATTCTCGTAGCTTCGTTTCGGGCGGAAATGCGCCTGGATATTGCTGATTCTGTCGATAAGCTGTTTCAGCTCTTTCAGCGTAGTCCGCATCTCCCCTATTCTCATGACCATCGGAATAAAATCCGAACCTTTGATGACCGGTTTTTCTAAAATTTCAGATACTCTTTCTTCGAACTCATGCGCTTGTTTCACAAAAAACTTCAGATCAAGAAGACTTGCATTACCTTTCACGAGATGCATTGAACGGTAAATCTTTTCAAGTATGGGTTTAAATTCAGTCCCCATATCGTTTTGTTTAAGGACTGTATCGATGTAGTTCAGCTCCAGATGGACACCCTGCATAAATTCCTGAAGCAGAGTGGGTTCCACATGCAGCACACTTAGCATCCATTCCATTTGTTGCTTGTTATGTTCTTCTGTTTCTTCAAGTTTCTGTTCAAGTTCTATCTGATCGGTTATATCTTTCACGGTGGAGATTAATTCCATGGTTACCATATCCGGGTCCGTTATTCTTTTAAATCTGAAGGAGAGATGTTTCGACTCATACCATACTCCCTCTTCATCCTCAAAATTCATTTCGATTTCAGTCAGCGGATTCAGATCATTGATGGTTTCTTCATCGATGCTGTCGTCAAACATTAGTTCCAGATATTCCTGGACGCTGGTTTTGACCTTCGCCGGAATATAACTGCCAAGCATATCGATAAATTTACTGTCTGCAATCTTTTCAGAATTTAGAATACTCTCAAGTGATCGTGAGTACTGTGATTCAATTTCTAGTTTTGAATTAAGGAGGAAAAGACCTTCTTCCACATTATCAAGAATATTGTCCGTTTCGCGTTTTGATTTGATCAGGTCTTTATTACGTTCTCTTAATTCGATAGTTCTTTCATCAACCTGTTTCTGTAATTTTAGTTTTTGTTTTTCTACTCTGTGAATACTGTAAATAAAGGCGCTGAAAATGAGTCCAACCAACAATAAGGATGAAATTATTTTAAACCATATAGTCTCCCATGGCGGAGGTACAATGATGATTCTCAGGGATGTTCCTGCTTCATTCCAGACTCCGTCATTATTTGATCCTTTTACCCTGAAAATATACTCACCGCCGTCAAGATTTGTATAACTGGCATATTTTCTGTTTCCGCAGTAGATCCAGTTTTCATCAAATCCTTCGAGCATATACGCGTACTGGTTTTTTTCGGGATTGGAATAATCAAGAGCCGCGAATTCGAATGAGAAAAAGTCGTCCTTGTAGGATAAAACTAACTCATCTGTATCTGAAATTGATTTATCCAGTTTGACAACCTTGTCATATTTATTAAATGAAGTAATTACCACCGGCGGCTTGTGTTCATTGTCTTTAAGATCTTCCGGATAGAAGGCCGTATAACCGTTGATTCCACCAAAGAACATCTCGTTATTATTGGTATAAAAGTATGATCCTCCGTTGAACTCATTACTTTGCAATCCATCTTTCACATCAAAATTCTTAAATGTTTCATTCTTCGGATCAAATTTTGATAACCCGATATTAGTGCTCAGCCAAAGGTGACCGGATTTATCTTCCAGAATACCATAAATAACATCATTGGGAAGTCCGTTTTCCATTGTATATCGTTTAAAGGTCAGTTTTTCCCGGTCAAACTTATTCAACCCGCCAAAGGTGCTTATCCAAAGAACGCCACCCTGTCTGTCTTCATAAATACATAATATAAGATCATGGCTAATACTCCCGGGATCTGCGGGATCATTTAAAAATGACTTGAATTTGTCCTTTTTGCGGTCAAAATAGTTAAATCCGCCGTATGTCCCTATCCAGAAATTACCTGATTTATCTTCATAAATGGACTGAACCCTGCTGTCGCTAATACTGTTTGTATCCGATGCCACATGCTGATAGCGGATAAACCGGTCATGTTTTGCATCAAATTTATTAAGCCCGTTTAATGTGCCCACCCATAAGGTGCCCATTCGGTCTATGTAAATCGAACGGATTCTGTCATCACTCAGGCTACCCGGATCGTCGGAATTATGCCTGTAAATTTTAAAAGATTTTTCACCTGCTTTATACCGGTTTAAACCACCACCGTCCGTACCAACCCAGATATTCCCAAAACGGTCGCCTTTTACCACACGTACGACATTGTTGCTGAGGGATTGTTTTACTTTCGGATCGTGTTTGTGGTGCTTATACTTCCCTGTTTTGGGATTAAACTCATTTAATCCGATGTCCGTGCCTATCCAGAGCCTACCGTTCAGCTCCTCATAAAAAGACCAGACATTGTTGTTGCTCAGGCTGTTGGGATCAAGCGGATTCTGCTGAATATTGTTAAAAGCGTTTCTTTTCCGGTCATATTTATTGATGGCGCCGGCGTAATTTCCTATCCAGACAATTCCGGCCTGATCTTCATATAGACAGCGGATGAGGTCACTGCTGATGCTGGTGGGATCCTTAGGATCATTCACAAAAGAAACAAACCGGTCTTCTCCCCGGATATATATATTTAAACCACCGTCCGTCCCAATCCATAATGCCCCGGAGCCGTCTTCTAAAATAGCCCGGATCACATGGTTGTTCAGACCGTCGGGGTTGTGTACATCAAAAGTATAACGCTGAAAATTGTTGAACTGATAATCAAATCTGTTTAAACCGGCTTCAGTACCGACCCATAAGTCACCATGGTTATCTTCGTAAATAAATGTGACGCGGTTATCGCTCAGGCTCTTTGGATTTAGCGGATTATTCTTATATTTGGTAAATTTACCCGTATTCTTATCCAGCTTGTTTAAGCCGCCACCAAGGGTGCCTACCCATAGATTTCCGGCTCTGTCTTCATAGATGGATTGAACCTTGTTATTGCTGAGACTGTTGCTGTCTTCCGGATCGTTTAAGTAAGAAACAAAATTGCCGGTATTTCTGTCGAGTTTGCTTAAACCGCCGCCATCGGTACCCACCCACACGGTATTTTGCGAATCAACGAACACTTCAAGGATGATATTATTGGTAAGGCTTCCCGGATTATCCGGATCGTTACCGTAATGGGAAAATTTTTCTGTCATTTTATCATATTTGTTCAGTCCGCCGCCGGAAGTCCCTATCCATAGATTTCCCGTCTGATCCACCGCGATATCATTGATCCAGTTATCAGAAAGAGTCGCATCATCGCCGTCGATATGCCTGTAAACAGTAAAACCGGAGCCGTCATATTTATTCAGCCCATCCTGCGTTCCGAACCATAGAAAACCTTTTTTATCCTGTACAGCAGCATAAACAGAACTTTGAGAGAGCCCGTCCTGAATGGTAATTTTTTCAAATTTATAGTTCAGTTTCTGCGCGTACAGATTCGATGTCAGAAAAATGAGCGTAAAAAAGATGAAGATGGAAAGTTTCGTAAATATCAATTGAAGAAACCGGTGATGTCTCGCAGCATTTTCATACTTCTGATCATCTGCAATACTAGAAATCCATTTCATCGAAAGTTGTCCCCTATTTCTTAAATTAGCGGATTTAAGGTATTTCCCGTTATTTTTATCATCCTGTTTCATTGCGTTTCAATCTTCATCACGCAATTTATAATATGATCTGGAATACCAGAATCTGTATTCGTCCATTATTGTAATTTCTTGAAAATTATTTAGAGGAATTAATGATTTTTATTGGTATTATGATTTTAACGCTTTTTGTGATTTTTGAAACGTGGATGTTATTGGAGTGATAAGATGATGAATTTTTATCTTATATGATAACCACAACCTATTTATTTCTCCGGAATATCGTGAACCGCTTTCTCAAAAGTTTCCCTCAATTTTTGGGGTGAAAAAGGTTTTGTCAGATAGCTTCTCGCCCCGATCTTTATCGCTTTTAATCCGGTGGACTTATCTTTTAACGCGGTTACCACAATAATTTTGGAAGATCTGTTTATTTTTCTCATTTTTCCTAAAACCCGTAAACCATCCATTCCGGGCATCGTGATATCGAGAGTAACGACATCAGGCTGATATTGTTCAAACAGTTCCAATGCCCGTTCACCGTTCGTCGCAGTACCGACAACATCAATGTTATATTCTGACAGAACGTTCAGAATTACCTTTCGTATAATCAGCGAATCATCAACTACCAGGAGCTTCACTTTCCTATCATTCATACTAGTATTCTTCCACATTTCTACAGTTGACGATTTTGATCATATTCATAATAAAATTTGTTCGTTCGGAATGTTTAAGCGCCTGTGCGGCCAAAAATCAGTTCTAAGTTACCTCATCATTGATAAATAATCAACTCCCTCAAACTACATTTCGGACTTTCCTTAAGAACATTTAACGAATATATTGTTTTTTTTGCATCTTTGAGCATATTCAAATAATTTTATTGATTATGACCGGCAGGAGGCAGGTATTTCTCAATGAAACGAAAAATAACTTATTTAAACGGGATCAGATTAAAACGATCGATTATAGCGTCCGCGAAACGATTAGCGGAAATGCGGGATCATCTGAACGATATCAATGAGTTCCCCGTCCCCGACGGAGATACGGGAACCAATATGGCTACCACCATGTCAAGCATAGCCGAGGGCGCGGCAGAATGCGAT
>JBFXGD010000171.1:0-7810 GCA_050178385.1 Calditrichaceae bacterium | reverse complement strand
TGTTCTTTGATGCCTGCCGTTTTGCTGAAAATTGTTATTTTATCAAGGAACGGGAAAAAGGTTAAGAGAATAAGTCTATCTTAGACATCGCAAGGGAATTATTCAGTTACGGCGATGGCTGTACTATGAGCGCGAAAAAGGACGGGCTTGTGAATATCGGCGGATTTTTGTCTCTGAATGATTCAAAACTCGCTGAAAAAATTACAAATATGCTGATCCTTATTGAAGGATTCTCCACATACGGCGGACTTGCCGGCCGCGATCTGGAAGCCATCTCACGCGGCTTAAGGGAGGTATTACAAGAGGATTATCTTGAATTCCGTATAAATCAGACCCGCTATCTCGGTGAGATGTTAATGGAGCAGGGGATTCCAATTGTAAAACCGGTTGGCGGACATGCTGTTTATATTGACGCGAAGAGATTTCTGCCGCATATTCCACAATCCGAATTCCCGGGACAGGCACTTATTGTAGCGCTATATACAGAAGCAGGTATTCGGGCGGTAGAAATTGGAAGTCTTATGTTCGCGCATAATGATGAAAAAACGGGTAAAACAGTATATCCGGAACTTGAACTGGTGCGGCTTGCCATTCCAAGAAGAGTTTACACAAGTATGCATATGCAGTATGTCGCTGAATCAATTACCGAGCTGTACCGGAATCGTAATCATTTAAAAGGGTTGAGTATTGAATATGCGCCTGATTTTTTAAGACATTTCACAGCGCGTTTAAAACCGCTGAAAGATTAATTTCAGGTAGTAACTAATAACCTTGATCTGGCGGCAAAAATTTGTTTTATTAAGATACATGCTATAATGAAGAAAATTAACAAAATGGATCTTGTTAACTGTGAGTTGATAAACGGAGAAAAACCGGATGTTTTCTGAAAAATTATTACTTCGTCTTAAACATTCAACACAATTGACTATCATGACCGGTGCGGGCATTTCGGCAGAAAGTGGAGTGCCGACATTTAGAGGAAAAGACGGGCTTTGGAATAATTATGATGTTCAGCAGTTGGCAACACCGCAGTCGCTGCGCGACAACACTGAAATTTTCTGGAAATTTTATAACTGGCGGCGGGAGCTTTTGGAAAAAGTGAAGCCAAATTTGGGACATTATGCATTAGTGGATATGGAAAACTTTTTTGAGCATTTTACATTGATTACACAAAATGTTGATAATTTACATAGTATCGCCGGGAACAAAAATGTTCTTGAAATTCATGGTAACATAATGAATTCATATTGTATTGAATGCGGTGATCGTATTGAGGGAATTGACGGCCTTCCAAAAACCGAATCTGTGCCTAAATGCCATAAATGCGGTGGTTTTATGAGACCGGATGTTATCCTGTTCGGAGAAAATTTGCACGCGCAGACATTACGCCAGGCTCAGGAAGCCGCCGCAACATGCGAAGTGTTTTTCTCTATCGGGACTTCAGCCATCGTGGAACCCGCGGCATCTTTGCCGTATATCGCAAAAGGGAACGGCGCATATATAGTAGAAATAAATGCGGAAAAAACTCCCTTAACAGATAACGCGGATGAATCGCTGCTGGGTCAAACCGGAAAAATACTGCCATTATTGATCATGGCGCTTGATAAAATGCGTTAAAAAATAAAACTACTTTATTTAGGACTGATCTCTGTTGAAAGCTTATTCAGTAAAATATTTGTTTATTCTCCTGCTGGCGGTACTCACCGGTTGCGCGTACTATAATACTTTTTTTAACGCCAAACAAAACTATAAGACCGCGCAGATTAAACAGCAAAAAATAAAATCGGGACAGGAACTGCCCGCAGATATAAAAAATCATTACCTTAAAACCATCGATAAGTGCTGGAAATTGATTAATTCTTACGGCGACAGCAGTAAATATGCGGATGACGCCCTCCTGTTAATCGGAAAATCACATTTTATGCTGACTGAATATGATCAGGCTGAACATATCTTTAAGCAATTCCTGCTAAAATATATAAACAGCCCGTTCACACCTGAAGCAAGGTTATGGATGGCAAAAACATATATACATAACCGTAATGATAATGAAGCGTTAAATACGCTTAACGAGCTCCTTAAAAGCAAAGTATCAAAAAAAATTGCAGCAGAAGCACTGTACAATTTGGGCGAACTTTATTTCAAAGAGGAAAATTATAAACTCGCGATCGAAAATTTGGAAAAATGTATTATCATTACTTCTGATAACGAGATAGCAGGGTATGCGCAGTTATTGATCGCCGACTCATTTTATAAATCAGGTGAGTTCGATAATGCCATATTTAATTATGACAAGATAAAAAAATATGATGTGCCTCCACTTAAAGAATATGAAGCTATGATTCAAAAAGTAAACGCGCTGAATGAATTGGAAAAATTTCAGGAATCTGAATTAACATTAAAAGGAATGCTCAGGGACCAGCGTTTTAAAGAACAATATTCTCAAATCGAAACGAGATTAGCAAATACATACGAATACGAAGGTAATTTAAATTTTGCCAAAGAAGCTTATGAAGATGTTCTGAAAAAATATCCCCGCAGTGAAGGAGCGGCAATGGCCTCTTTTTATCTTGGTCAGCTCTATGAGTTTGAATATGGGAACTATGACAGCGCGAAAGTCAAATATGATGGTGTAAGATTACAATTTTCTTCTTCCGAAGCGCAAAAAGATGCCTCAGCCCGGTCAACTCTTCTTGCGGAATATTTGAAAATAAGAGACCAGTTGACAAAGGACAGAAGTGATCTTTACAGTCTGACAGTGGGTGATTCTGTACTGATTGACAGTGTTGAAACAGGCAGTGACACCATTAACGTGAAGGTGGCGATCAAAGATACAACAAAACAAATTCAGGAGTTTGAGACGCAACAAAAGGTTGTTACCAAAAAAGTAGCAGTATCAAGAACGCCTGAAGAAGTTGAAAAAAGTAATCTTCGCAACAGTTTCGCGCTTGGTGAATTCTTTCTGCTGAAGTATCAGCGCGCCGACAGTGCAGAAGCTGCTTACAGACGATTTGTTAAAAACTTTGAAGACAGTCTTCTGACTCCGAAAGCGCATTATGCTTTGTATTATATCTATAATGATTTAGAAAAGGATACTGTGAAAGCGGATTCCGCTAAATATTTTATTCTTTCCCATTACCGTGACAGCGTTTATGGGAAAAAACTTGCAGGAGCTACTGATAAAATTGTCCAACCAGGAGAAGCTGGAAAAAATAAAGAAGTCAAGGCGCTTTACGCGCAGGCCGAAGAGTTAGTTTCAAAAAAACAGTATGCAGAAGCTCTGAAATTTCTTGATCGGATTGTTAAAGATGATCATCTGGAAGAATGGACTGAAAAATCCATATACGCAATGGCCTTTATCTATGAGAATTATCTTAAGAATATTCCAATGGCAATTGAGCAATATTCGCTGATTGCAAATGTTTATCCTGACAGCAAATACGCGAAAATAGCAAAACTCAAAATCAAAGAACCTGTTATTGAAAAAACGGTTCCCGAATTGGATCCTTCTGAGCGGGAAAAATCCATCATAAATGCAGAAACTGATGATATTCCGAAGGAAAATATTCCGGAAGGGTCTGTAAATGAATCCATTGCGAAGGATAAAAATTTGATAAAAAATAGATTGTTAAGAAAAACGGAACCGGAAAAATCTATAGAAAAACCCGTTCCCGGCGCAAAAGATTCTTCTGATATTAATTTGAATCCTATACGATAAAAATAGATATGGTTACTCTAATGCAGATAAAAAATGTGTCTAATATCTTTATATATTTTTTTGTGTTTTTGTTTTATCTTACCGGATGTAGTTCAGATAGGCGTTTCAGCAGAGGTGATACATTTCAGCGCGATACTTATACACAATATCAGTCCATAACCGGGGTTAGCTCGTATTACGGAAAGAAATTTCATGGAAAGCTGACCGCAAACGGTGAAGTATTTGATATGTATAAATTGACAGCAGCTCATAAATCACTGCCATTCGATACATTGCTTGAAGTGGAGAATTTATCAAACGGAAAGCGCGTTGTGGTAAGGATAAATGACCGCGGACCGTTTGTAAAAAATCGGATACTTGATCTATCGTATGCCGCAGCGAAAGAAATTGATATGATTCCCGATGGAACGGCAAAAGTTAAGGCAAAAATTATCAGACTTGGTGTGAGCGACTAAAAAGTTCTGTCTCAGCTCAACAAATATTATTAAATATCGGGGGAAATTCAAAGATCCATTTCGTGAAGCATGCCGGTTATTGTTACTTTTATACAGGTTAAAGAAACTAAACTATATTCAATCAAATTTCATTTGCATAATGTGACGAATATTCGTTAAGATACTGCTCTAACTTTATAATATTTTGGAGGTGTGATGGGAAATTATGTTGAATTAAATGATGGAAATTTTGAGCAGGAAGTTATCAAGTCTGACATCCCTGTTTTGGTCGATTTTTGGGCGGAATGGTGCGCTCCCTGCCGGATGATCGCCCCAATAGTCGAAGATATTTCTGTTGAATTTAAAGATAAATTAAAAGTCGGTAAACTTGATGTTGACAATAACCCACAAGTTTCGATGAACTATGGTATCCGTTCAATTCCGACCTTATTAATCTTTATGAATGGTAAAGCGGAAGAACAGATTGTCGGCGCTGTTCCGAAAAAAACTCTTCTTGAAAAATTAAGTCCATTTATAAAATAATTAACGGATGACTTTGGAATGAGCAGGCAATGTTTCCTTTTCCCAACATTATTGAAAATAATCATATGACTGACGACGATATATTCAAAAGAGTGAGTTTTGTAAAAAGCATTGTGAGCAATTCCGAAAAACCGGAATTGGATCTGCCTGAAATCGCTTTTGTAGGAAGATCAAACGTGGGTAAATCGTCCCTGCTCAATGCCATCTCTAATCAAAAAAATCTGGCAAAAACTTCATCTACACCCGGCAAGACCAGATTAATAAATTATTTTAACGTTAGCGATTTGTTCTATATGGTTGATCTGCCGGGATACGGATATGCCAAAATTTCAAAAACCGAATACAAAAAATGGCAGAATATGCTGGAATCTTATCTTAAGGACAATGATAAACTGAGGTTGGTGTGTTTATTGATTGACTCCCGGCATGAATTGTTAAAAAATGATCAACAGATGTCCGAATGGCTTGATTTTTTCAATATTCCATACATAGTTATTCTGACTAAGTCAGATAAGATTTCAAAAACAAAATTGCTTAGTCAAATCAATTTATTTAAAAAAGTATTTACTGAGCATCACATCATTCCTTTTTCAATAAAATCAAAAAAGTATAGCGAAGATTTTTGTAAACTTTTAACTGGGTTTTTGGATAGGAGTAAATGATAATATTCTTGACAAGATATTTGAATATGAGTATTTTTGATTTGTCTGATTCCTTACTTTTCATAATGCAGGAACGTGTTACACTCCAAGTCTCATTCTGATATTTGATTCAATTTGATTTATATTTGACAATCGTCGCGCCATCAGGGAGGTAAATTGGCCATTCAGCAAGAAAATAACAATGATCAAATAGTGAGCTCTCTCAAAATAGACACCTCATTCGCAATTGAAAATGATAAATTGTGGAAAAATGAAATAAATCTGATAAAAGATCAACGGGCGCAGATATTTTTGGGCGGCGGTAAGCAGAATATTGAAAAACAGCACAAAAAAAATCGGCTTACGGCACGAGAAAGAATTAATTTATTAATTGATTCAGGATCAACTTTCTATGAACTCGGGTTATTTACGGCATTCGGCATGTATGAAGAATGGGGTGGGGCACCAGCGGCCGGAACCGTTGCCGGGCTTGGATATGTTGAAAACAGACTCATAATGATTATCGCGAATGATGCCACTGTTAAAGCCGGTTCTTTTTTCCCGATGACCGCAAAAAAAGTGATCCGCGCGCAGACTATTGCGTATGAAAATCATTTGCCGACCATCTATCTGGTCGATTCGGCGGGCATATTTTTACCTCTGCAGGAAGATGTGTTTCCCGATCAGGATGATTTTGGACGTGTTTTTTATCTAAATGCCAGAATGTCTTCAAAGGGGATTCCTCAGATTACGGCCATCATGGGTATGTGTGTTGCCGGAGGGGCCTATCTTCCTGTAATGACTGATAAAATTTTGATGACTGAAGGAAGCGGTTTGTTTTTGGCGGGCCCGGCCCTGGTCAAAGCGGCGATTGGTCAGGTAATATCAACTGAGGAACTTGGCGGCGCAGATATGCACTCCGAAATAAGCGGGACAATTGATTTTAAGGAAAAGGACGATCCATCCGCGATAAAACATATTCGCAAGCTGGTTAAACAAATGGGTAATTTTGAAGAATCCTTCGTCAGAAAAGTTGAAAGCCGCCCTCTAAAATATCCTGAAGAGCAATTACATAAAGCCATGCCTATGGATTCACTAAAAGAATATGAAATTCATGAAATTATTGCCCGGATTGTAGATGCCGGCGAATTTGTTGAGTACAGAAAAGATTATGGAAAAACGCTGGTCTGCGGTTATTCGCACATCGGGGGGTATCCGGTGGGGATTGTGGCGAATCAAAAAAAACATGTAATGAAAAAAGGACAACCGCCCCAATTCGGAGGCGTAATATATACCGAAAGCGCTGAAAAAGCAGCAAGATTCATTATGGACTGCAACCAGAATAAGATACCACTGCTCTTTATTCATGATGTTAATGGATTTATGGTAGGCAGAGACGCTGAACACAGCGGAATCATCAAAGCAGGCGCTAAAATGGTTAATGCGGTTTCAAATTCGATTGTGCCTAAGATATCGCTAATAATCGGAGGTACATTCGGAGCAGGTAATTACGCGATGTGCGGAAAAGCCTATTCGCCAAATTTTATTTTTGCCTGGCCAACCGCGAAATATTCTGTGATGGGAGGCGCCCAGGCTGCAAATACTTTACTTGATATCAAGGTGAAGCAGCTGGAGAGAGAAGGGAAGAAGTTAAGCGATGATGATAAAAACGAACTACTTGAATCAATCAAAGCGACGTACACTGAGCAGATGGACCCCCGGTATGGAGCAGCCCGTCTTTGGATTGATGAAATAATTTTGCCAAATGAAACACGTGAGTGGTTAATTGTATCACTGGAAGCAGTGAGTAAAAATCCAGAAATCAAAAGTATGCGATTCAATCCCGGAGTTCTGCAAACATGACAATTGAATCCTACGAGTATTTAAAGATAACGGTAGAAGACGGCAGGTTAAATATCACCTTAAACCGTCCCGAAAAGCGTAACGCGCTAAATAAAATACTTGTAGATGAACTAAAAAGCGTTTTTAAATGGTCTCTTGCAGTTGAAAAGATAAGAACAATTATCATCCGGGGAGAAGGAAAAGCATTTTGCAGCGGCGCCGATTTGGAATATTTAAAAGATTTAAAAAGTTACAGCCGAAAAGAAAATATAAAAGATTCTCTTTCCCTGGCTGATTTGTATTATCAGGTATATTCTCATCCCAAACCGGTGATTGCCGTAGTCAACGGCCCAGCACTCGCCGGTGGTTGTGGTCTTGCAAGCGTATGTGATTTTATCATAGCAACAGAAAATGCGCGTTTCGGATATCCTGAAGTAAAAATTGGATTTGTGGCCGCGCTTGTTTCTGTGTTTTTGATCAGACAGGTGGGGGAACGCAAAGCAAGAGAATTGCTGTTAACAGGAAGAATAATTTCAGCAGAGGACGCTTTAAAAATCGGGTTGATCAATTCACTTGTAAATGTGACAACTCTCGAAAAGAGTGTTGCCGAATTGGCAGCAGAGTTGGAAACG
>JBFXGD010000170.1:0-7855 GCA_050178385.1 Calditrichaceae bacterium | reverse complement strand
CCGCATAAACTGGTAAACAGGATACAGGAAATCCTTGAAAAATCCAGCGGATGGTACCCGGGGACAAAAAAATAAATAAAAAAGCAATGAAAACAAGCGTTCTCCGGCAAATCCGGGGGACGCTTTTTTGTTTCAATAAATGGTTGGAGCCGCAATCAAATTTTGGTAACTTTATCATGCTTTATCACGAAACATAATTCGCATAAAAGCGTACTGTACGAAGTCGGGGGATTGATCATCTTTAATTAAATGGCAGTTGTAAAATTCCTTATTATAATCCGGCGCATTTGACCAGTTTATGGGAGAACAATGTATGTGGAAGAAGAATTTATTCATTGGCCTGATTTTGATTTTAGCAACTAACACAGCCTTCGCCGAAGGCATGCGTTTTATCGATGAAAAAAAGCCGTTTAGTGAAATTCTGCAGATGGCATCACAAAAAGACCAGCTGGTAATGGTCGATTTTTATACTGACTGGTGTTCATGGTGCAAAGTGCTGGACGAAAAAACCTATTCGACTGACGAGGTCGGCGCGCTGGCGGAAAACTTTTTAAGCTATAAAATCAACGCCGAAAAAGGCGATGGCATAGAACTGGCGAAAAAGTATAATATCACCGGTTTTCCCAGCATCTTATTCATTAACGCCGCGGGTGAAGAAGTGGACCGGCTGATTGGTTATTACCCTCCCGAAAACTTTATACCGGTTGTCACGGACATCTTAAACAACAAAAACACCTATTTGTCCCTGATAAAAGAATACAAAACTGAACCCAACAATCCGAAAGTAGCATATCCCTATGCCCAAAAACTATATGACCGCGGGCAGCATACGGAAGCGTTAAATATATTTGATTCGATCATTGTTTCCGATCCTGAAAACAAAAGTGGTGTGCTTGGCCCGGTATATCTGCAAAAAGGAATGCTGGCTTTACGCGAAGGTGATGTGGCCGAGGCGATCACCGATTTAAATTTGGTGACCGGCAAATACAATCAGTTTGAAGAAAGCCACCTTGCATACGCGTATTTGGCAATGATCAGTGAGCGGTCTGATGAACCGGAAGAGGCGATTCGCTTACTAAAAGAAGCCGTTACAAGGGCCACAAACCCGGACTATCAGACTAATTATCGAGGCCGTCTTGCACTTTTGTATTTGGATCAGAAGCAATTTGGCCAGGCGGACGGACTGATCGCGGAAATCGAAAAAAATTCTGAAGACAAAGTATCCGCCGCGGAACTAAGATTAAATTTCTATCTAAAACAAAATGACAAAAAGAACGCCGAAATTCTCATGCAAAAATTATTTCCCCGGATTGAAAACGATTCGAATGCATTGAATCAGATCGCCTGGGCCTGGGTTGAAAACGAGTCATACTCGGAAACAGCGCTAAACTGGGCGGAAAAAGCCGTCACTCTGTCAGACCGGAATGAGATGATTCTCGATACTCTCGCGGAATTATATGTGCTCAAGGGTGATGTAAAGAAAGCGATTGAAATCGAACGGGAAGCGATGGAGCGTACCACCAGCAAACGCAATAAAAGCGAATTTCAGAAAAAAATTATGGACTGGGAATCGCGAACCACGATGTAATGGGTGAATTTGATCGACTCTATTTGACAAATGATAAATGACAGGATAAAAATGGGCAAAAAACGGGCGGTATTGCTTGTAAATCTTGGCTCACCGGCATCGCCTTCGGTAAAGGATGTACGGAAATATCTAAATGAGTTTCTGATGGATAAACGCGTTCTGGATGCGCCTTATCCGATCCGGCGGATGATCGTCAGCGGATTTATCCTGCCATTCAGACCAAAGAAGTCCGCGGAGGCATACAGCCAGATCTGGTGGGAAGATGGTTCGCCGCTGATTGTGATCAGCAAAAAGGTACAACGTCTTTTGCGGGAACGGATGGAAATGCCGGTGGGTTTGGCTATGAGCTATGGAAATCCATCCATAAAAGAAACACTACAGGATTTGATTGTCTCTAAAAAAGCTGAAGAGATTCTGCTGATACCGCTATATCCGCATTATGCCATGTCCACCTATGAAACGGTCGTCGCAGCCGTAAAAAAGCATCTGGCCAGGATGAATCCCGCTGTGAGCTTAAAAATTGTACCGCCCTTTTATAAGGAATCTCATTACATTGACGCCCTGGCGGCAAGCGCGGAATCACACCTTAAATGGGACTATGATCATTTGCTTTTCAGTTATCACGGCCTGCCCGAAAGACATCTGAAAAAGACAGATCCCACCGGAAATCACTGTCTTGTAAATGAAAACTGTTGCTCAGTGCCCTCACCCGCGCATGATACCTGCTACCGCGCCCAGGTTTTTAAGACGACTGAAGAATTGGTGAAAAAATCAGGGATTCCTTTGAATAAATATTCTGTTTCATTTCAATCACGACTTGGACGCGACGCCTGGCTGGGTCCGTTTACCAGTGAGGAAATTGTCCGGCTGGCCAATGAAGGTGTAAAAAAATTACTGGTTATTTGTCCGGCGTTTGTATCCGACTGCCTCGAAACGCTCGAAGAGATCGGGCTGCGGGGCAAAGAAGCGTTTCTGGAAGCCGGGGGCGAGGAATTCCGGGTGATTCCCTGTCTGAACGATCACCCCAAATGGATTGACGCCTTAAAAATTTACACCGCGTACGAGATGAACGAATAGTTTTTAAACCTTCTTTTTTCTTCCAATTCTAAATATTTATATTGTTGTTATTTCAGGAACGATCTTCAAAAAGTTTAAGCATATTGAAATAACATCTTCCTTCTCTTAAAAAGTAAAAATCCGCTTCTTCTTTCTTTAGTGAATTATTTAAAATGATCTGTAAATGAAGTTGACACTAAGATAATTATTATCTATTTTTTATCGGCCGACCGCCCGACTCATTCAGGAGAATCAGTTGCAAAATAATTTGCGGAAAAAGGATCAGATTTTCGATACGTTTTACCGAATCATTTTGGAAAAAGCAAACGGTAACACCCGTCTTCATTATCCATCCAAAAACATCTTCATTTTTGAAATATTAAAAAGCCACAGGCAAAATCAACTCCCGTTATTTGAAGTATCAAATTACTTTTACAATACAGCAGCCAATCAACATAGAGGAGTAACGGAATAGTGCAAAAAGAGATCAAACCCGGGGGGAAATGGTTCAAGAGACTGTATATCAATATTTTAATGTTTTTTGTCGGCCGGGGGCTTCAGGCGGCCGCGCGGGTGGACAAAGACGTTAAAAATGAAATTGCCGAAATGCCCGAAGGATTTTCTTTTATGCTAAAAGTGCTTCCGGACAGCGCAAAAATGATAGTCGCGAAAGACAAAAACGGACGACTCAAATATCGCGGAAGCCGAATGGCGGAAGATGAAATCGATGTGATCATCATGTTCAAAAACATCGAAGCCGCCATGCTTTTGTTTACGTTCCGGGAATCGACAGCTGTTTCTTTTGCCAGAGACAGGATGATCGTGAAGGGTGACTTATCAAGCGCGCTGGCCGTCGTTCGCTGTCTGAATATTGTCGAATCATATCTGCTGCCGGCCTTTATCGCCAGATTGGCTGTAAAACGCTACCCGCGCTGGCCGTTTATGATAAAACTGATTAACCGCACCCGTGTTTATTTTAGAGTATTGCTAGGATATTAACAGAACAGGAAGGATCTGACCATGGCCGATTATTTTGAATTTTTTTGTCCGGTGAAAATTGTTTCCGGAGATAAAGCGCTTGAAAATATTCCGTTTGAACTTGACTTGTTGAGCGCCAAAAAACCGATGATCGTGACGGATAAAGGCGTTTCCGGAGCGGGGCTGGTAAATCATATTATAAACGCGTTTAAGGAATCAAATATGTCGATTGGCGCCGTTTACGATGATGTGCCACCCGACTCATCCCTGAAGACGGTAAGGGAAGTGTCCGCCGTTTACCGGAAATCCGGATGCGACGCTCTTATCGCCATTGGCGGCGGTTCGGTGATGGATACGGCCAAAGCGGTGAATATCGTTGTTTCGGAGAACGCGGATGATCTGATGCAGTTCACGGGAGCAGGAGCCTTAAAACGGCCATTGAAGCCTCTGATTGCCGTACCGACAACGGCAGGCACCGGTTCGGAAGTAACAATTGTTGCCATCATAGCCGATACGGATAAAAATATAAAATTACCTTTTACCTCTTATTATCTGCTGCCCAATATCGCCGTCATCGATCCGCGTATGACCATGACCATGCCGGCGCAGATAACCGCCGCAACCGGCATGGACGCGTTGACCCATTCCATCGAAGCGTACACCTGTCTTGGAAAAAATCCAATGAGTGACGCCTACGCCACATCGGCCATCAGGTTGATCAGCAAACATTTATTGAATGTGGTAAAAAATCCGTCAGACAAAAAGGGCCGCCTGGCGATGGCAAACGCGGCAACCATGGCGGGGATCGCTTTTTCAAATTCAATGGTTGGAATGGTTCATACGCTGGGGCACTCGGTGGGGGCTGTTTGTCACATTCCGCACGGGACGGCAATGAGCATTCTTCTGCCACATGTGCTGGAGTATAATCACCGTCATGGAGAAACGTCCGCCGGTGAATTGCTGTTATATCTTGCCGGTGATGAGGAATACGCGAAAACCGCGCCTGAGAAGCGGGTGGAGTCTGTTATCGAACACATCCGTTTATTGAAAAATAAACTGTACGATCTGTCAAAATTGCCGCGCACGCTTGAAGAGACCGGAAAAGTGGCAAAAGATAAGCTGGAGGAGATCGCGAAAGTATCACTCGGCGACGCTTCCTCCGTTTATAATCCGGTTGAGATTGAATTTGCAGACGCGCTTGATGTGTTGCAAAAAGCGTATGATTCAATTTAATAAACACAACGGGATAGTTTCTCAGGGTATGAGGATCTTGAACCTTGCTGAAGAAGGAAAATATGAAACAATTGATGTTGTGACTTTACGATAGTCCATTCAAGGAGTTTACAATGAATTTAGAAGAAGTAAAAACACAGACAGAATCCATCAATCCGGCCACAGGTGAAATTTTGGGACGTTCACATCTTCATACGATTCAGGATCTCAGAGCGATGGTTAAAGAAGCGGAACAAGCGCAGAAAGTATGGGGAGCTCTGCCGGTCAAAAAACGCATCCGTTATATGCGCGCCATACGGAATTATTTGGTTGAACATTCGGACCGGCTCTCAGAGACTATCGCGAGAGATAACGGCAAACTGCGCATCGACGCCTTCGCGACAGAAGTTTTGCCCTCGGCCATGGCTATTACCTACTACGCGAAGCACGCGAAGCGATTCCTAAAGGACCGGAAACTTGGAACCGGAAATATTCTTTTCCTGAATAAACGCAGCAAAGTGGCCCGCGTGCCTTTCGGAGTTGTGGGTATTATTTCACCGTGGAATTATCCGTTCACGATTCCGTTCTCCGAGGTCATCATGGGGCTGCTTGCGGGAAATACGGTTATTTTGAAAACTGCTACCGAAACTCAAATGGTTGGTCTGGCTCTCAAGGAGGCAATTGAAGCCGCCGGTTTACCCGACGGCGTGTTTAGTTATATAAATTTGCCGGGCAGAATCGCCGGAGATGCTTTTCTTGAAAGCGGGATAGATAAACTGTTTTTCACCGGATCGGTACCTGTGGGGAAAATTTTGATGGCAAAGGCATCGGAAACACTCACGCCGGTGAATCTTGAGCTGGGAGGCAACGACGCCATGCTGGTCTGTGATGACGCCGATATATCCCGTGCCGCCTCGGGCGCCGTCTGGGCCGGATTTTCAAATGCCGGTCAATCATGCGGGGGCGTTGAACGAATCTATGTTCATGAAAAAGTATATGAACCATTTCTAAAACTCTTGAAGGAAAAAGTTGAAGGATTACGGGTTGGATACGACACGGACTATAACTGCGAAATGGGATGCATGACTACTCAAAAGCAGGCTGAACTGGTAAAAACGCATGTGAATGACGCTCTCGAACACGGGGCAAAGATCTACGCGCAGTCAAAAGTGCCGCAGGATGCCGGGTTGCATAATTTTATTCCGGCGATGGTATTGACCGATGTTAATCATGAAATGCTGGTGATGAAGGATGAGACATTCGGGCCGGTTGTGGGTGTGATGAAAGTAGCCAATATGGATCAGGCGATTGATCTGGCCAATGATTCCTATCTTGGTTTAACAGGATCGGTCTGGTGTAAAAATCATAAAAATGCGGAAAAAATCGCCCGGAAGATCAAAGCCGGAGCAGTCACTATAAACGATCATCTTATGAGTCACGGGCTGGCGGAAACATCATGGGGTGGGTTCAAGCAAAGCGGTATAGGCAGAAGTCACGGGGAACTGGGATTTAATGAAATGACCCAGCCGCAGATGATCGTGAATGATATACTCCCCGGAGTTAAAAAGAATATGTGGTGGCACCCCTATAATGAAACCATTTACAAAGGCATCAAAGGTGTGATGGATGTTCTTTACGGCAGAAGTATCGGCAGTCGTCTGAGCGGTATGGGGCGTCTTCTGAGAATTTTTCCACGGATGTTTTCAGAAAAGGGCTGAGTGAAAAAATAAAAGTTTTCATTCAATAAATGGCGGGTCATCCACTTTCACCGGGGATAATTTTTAACGAGTGATCTGGTTGTTTATACATCTTTATCCGGAGTTAAAATGAATCAACCGAATAATTTTGACTATGATTATATCATCATCGGCAGCGGTTTCGGGGGATCGGTATCCGCCTTACGGCTTTCGGAAAAAGGCTACAAAGTCCTGGTTCTGGAAAAAGGGAAGAGTCTGAAAGCGGATGATTTCCCCAAAAGCAACTGGAATGTCAAACGCTGGTTCTGGCTACCGACGCTCAAATTTTACGGTTTATTTAAACTGACTTTTTTCAGGCATGTAACGATCCTTTCCGGCGTCGGTGTAGGAGGGGGCAGCCTGGTTTACGCCAATACGCTTCCGGTTCCCAAAAAAGAATTTTTTACATCGAAATCATGGTCGCATCTGGCGGACTGGGAATCGGAATTGAAAGAATTTTATCCTGAAGCGTTAAGAATGCTCGGAGCCAATCTGAATCCCCGTCTCGAAACAGGCGATCTTGTATTGAAACAACTGGCTCATGAGATCGGCAAAGAGCAACATTTTGAACCCACCAATGTAGCGGTATTTTTCGGAGAAGCGGGCACAACGGTAGCTGATCCCTATTTTGACGGGAAAGGGCCGGAGCGGGCGGGCTGCACATTTTGCGGCGGCTGTATGACCGGCTGCCGGCATAACGCCAAAAACACTCTCGATAAAAATTATCTACATCTTGCTTTGCAAAACGGTGTTAAAATACAGGCGGAGTCAGAAGTTTATGATGTCATCCCGCTGGGAAAAAAGGACGGTTCCGAAGGTTACAAAATCAACTGGAAACGCTCCACCGCGTTTTTTAAAAAGAAAGGCTCCTTCACCACACGCGGGGTGATCTTCGCCGGTGGTGTTTTGGGTACGGTTGATCTTTTACTCAAACTCAAAAAATCTTCTCTTCCGGAGATATCCCACAAAATCGGAAGCGGCGTGCGCACCAATTCCGAAAGCCTGATCGGGATCACCTCCTTCGACAAAAAAAATGTGTTTTCAGACGGCGTCGCTATCGGTTCCATTTTGCATACGGATGAGCACAGTCATCTTGAGCCGGTTCGATACGCTTCCGGTTCCGGTTTCTGGAGAATCCTGATCGCTCCCATGGCGCATGGGAGTAATTTTATCGCGCGGATTTTTAAAGTCCTGTTTGACTTTATACGGCATCCTGTCAAAAATTTCCGTTCATTCTTTGTATGGGATTGGGCGAGCCGGACACAGATTTTACTGTTTATGCAGA
>JBFXGD010000169.1:0-8048 GCA_050178385.1 Calditrichaceae bacterium | reverse complement strand
ACATTTACTTTGTTTATCCTGGGAAGTATCAGGGAAATTCTGGGTTCCGGCGCGTTGCTGGGTTACCGTTTCCTCCCTGAAACATGGCGAACAATACTGCTTTTCGTCCTGGCGCCCGGAGCATTTATCACACTTGGATTTATGCTGGTGGGGATGAATAAAATCAGCAAACTGGCCGGAGGAGACCGTTAATGGGCAGCATGATATTAATGATCATCAGCGCTATCTTTGTAAATAACGTCGTTTTTACAAAATTTTTAGGTATCTGCCCGTATATGGGAGTGTCCAAAAAAACGGATACCGCCATTGGAATGGGTATGGCCGTCACATTTGTGTTGACCCTGGCCGGAGCGATTACCTATATCGTGCAGAATTATGTTCTTGTTCCCGCGGGAATTCAATATTTGCAAACGATTGTATTTATCCTTGTGATCGCTTCACTTGTGCAGTTTGTTGAAATAGTAATGAAGAAAACCGCGCCGTCATTGTACAAGGCGCTCGGAATATTCTTACCCTTAATCACTACAAATTGCGCGATTCTGGGAATTGCGATTTTATCTGTTCAGTCCAATTTAAATTTTCTGAATACAGTAATTTTTTCTTTTGCATCGGCCGTAGGATTCGGATTAGCACTGATCCTGTTTGCCGGAATCAGAGAGGCGCTTGAGACAAGACAAATTCCTAAATTATTCGCCGGTTCGCCGCTGGCCCTGATAGTGGCGGGTATTCTGGCCATGGCATTTATGGGTTTTTCCGGAATGGTTAAATAAAAAATATCCGCCTCCGTATGACCGGTAAGGCGGATATTTGAAAAAATACAGAGATTTATTGAATTCTAAATTTTGAACCAGATTTTTTGTCAGTTTTCTTTGCATTTACACGATTTTTGTCCGTCATTCGGTTTTTACCGGAAATCACCGCGTTTGGTTTTGAGACCGGTTTTTGAGAACCCGTCCATTTTATGGTATTTTCCCACAACTTAAAATAATCGCCTCGGACATCAAGGTTAGATTGACTAATCTGCAAAAAGGGTTCCGCGGGATAGGTCGTGACCGCGGTTATAGTTCCTGCCGGTTTGTTGTAAGCAATCAGAATATCTCCGTTGCTCCAGGTGGCAAGACTTGTAGCTCCTGCGCGTAGTGTGGTCGGACCGCCCCGGTAATAGGTCTGAAGGCTGTCGATATCACTTGTCATAGTATGGGTCATTGTGGTCCCCAGAGTATCCATTTCATAGCGGCAGCTCCCGCCATATAAGGGGTCAATCATTTCCAGGTCTCCCCAGGAACCGCCATATCCTCCATCGCTGCGATCCTGCCAGTAGAACGTCGAAAGCAGCAGGTTACCTCCGGACATAACGAATTGATATAAACTGTCACCCACCATGGGAGCGTTATCAACAAGACCGTCTTCAAATAAAAGAACGACATGAAAATCCCGCATGAATGCGACCGAAGCAGTATCATTATCAATATCCATTGTTGTAATATTGATGTTGGTCATATTGGCTGTATAAGCTGAATCTATCCATGCCATCGCTTCAGGATAATTTGACAAAACCAGAACATCAAATTCAGTTATTCCATTCGAACTTGTTGAATCCTTGGAACAGTTCGTTAAAAAAACTATAATAAGCACAGGCAATATAAACCTGCTGATTAGATGCCGCATATGATCATCCTCCATAAAAAATCTGAATGAAAGTATAAGAATTATATATGTCACAAGGAAAGATGAATAATATTTATTCCAGATTATATTTTTATCCCATTTAACTTTCACGTCCACCCCTGAGAATCAGACGGTTCATTTTCTGTTAAATTCAAAAATAAAAAATCTTGATGAATGGCAATTTATTTTTATATGCATTAAATTAAACGATAATTGCATCTTGATAAAAGTTACTCAACAAATCTTAACGGGACAATTATTCTCAATGCACGATATACAAACGGATGTGGCCATCATCGGCGCCGGGCCCGCAGGCAGCGGTACTTCACTATTTCTCTCAAAGGCTGGAGTAAACCATGTGATATTTGATAAAGCGGTATTTCCCCGCGATAAAATATGCGGCGATGCGCTTAGCGGAAAAGTCCTGAGTGTTTTGAAATCATATGATCCCGGTTTGATAAGGGAAATGGAAATTCAGAAAGATAAATTTCTGGAAAGCTGGGGTGTACAGTTTTACGCGCCCAACAGAAAAGTACTGGAGATTCCATTCAGGAAAAATAATCATAAAGAGCCCCATGCTCCCGGATTCATAGCCAAACGGATGGACTTTGATCATTTTTTGACCCGGAAACTGGATACCGGTTTTGCAGAAATTCATCATGAAACTGAGATAACCGGAATAGATCGTCATGAAAATGGTGTTGATCTTACGTTTCGTAAAAATGGTATTTCCGGCACCTGTCACTGTAAATTAGTTGTCGGTGCGGAAGGTGACCGCTCCATAATTGCAAAAAATTTAGCGGGACACAGGATGGATCCGGCGCATTATTCAGCCGGTGTACGCGCATATTATGAGAATGTCGGGGGATGCCATCCCGAAAACTTTATAGAGCTGCATTTTATAAAAGAAATTTTACCGGGTTATCTTTGGATTTTTCCGATGGCTAATAATATGGCTAATGTAGGCATCGGAATATTATCCGGGAATATGCGAAATAAAAGTTTCAATATGAAAAAAGAGATGCTGGATTTATTATCCGGACACGAAGAATTTCAGAAAAGATTTAAGGACGCGCGGCTTATAGGCGATATAAAGGGCTGGGGGCTTCCTTTAGGATCAAAAAAACGCCAGATCTCAGGAGATAGATTTTTACTAACAGGGGATGCCGGTTCATTGATTGACCCTTTCACCGGTGAAGGAATCGGAAACGCGCTGGTAAGCGGTGAAATTGCCGCAAAGGTGATAAAACTAGCTATAGACGCGGATAATTACTCCGGGGATTTTCTGTCGCAATATGACACGGCGATCTATAACCGGTTATGGGACGAATTAAAATTAAGTTATGCTATTCAGCGGCTTGTAAAATTTCCCTGGCTTTTCAATTTTGTCGTAAACAGAGCAAATGGTAATCCTGCCATTAAAGATGTTTTCACTTATATGTTTGATGATCTGAACCTGCGGGCGTTGCTGCGTTCGCCGTCCTTTTATTTTAGATTGCTATTCAATTCATGATATTCAATATCAAATTTCTGATGTTTAAACGGCTGATGTCATTATTCTTGTAAAGTATTTTTATATCTATTCATAAATTTTTGTATCAATTCTGAAGTGCCTTGAAATAAAGGGTATCATTACCCTCATTAGTATTTTTACAAAATTGGAGTGACCGTGATATGAGTCGAATAACTGGCCCGTTACGGGGCGTATTAGGATTATTGATCCTGCTTATTCTAACTATCCGGATTAATGCGCAGGTGATTTTCACTGAAGTGATGTATGATGTGGACGGATCAGACTATCATGATGAATTTATTGAAATTTATAATTTATCTCCAACCGAAACGATCGATCTGAAGGGCTGGACGATGAGCGACAGCCTGAATACGGATAAGATCGCGGATGCAGGATACGGAATGTTGATAAGACCGGGGCAGTTCGCCGTTATTTTGGACGGAAGTTATTTTGCTAATTCCGCAACGTATGATAATATCATTCCGGAATCGGCGCTCATCATCACCATCTCGGATAATGCGTTCGGGTCAAGCGGATTACCGAATACTACAGCCAGGGAATTATCCATCATTGATTCGACAGGCAATATAATTGGACGATATCGGTATACAACTGACAATGAATCCGGATTTTCAGATGAGAAAATTCTAATATCTGATGACAACAGCCTTTCTAACTGGGGGAACAGCAGTGTTAAAGGCGGAACACCCGGATATCGCAATTCCATTTCACCATCCCGGCTGGATATCGGTTTTCGGGAAAATTCTATCCGCTACATACCAGACACCCCGTTAAGTACAGGAATGGAAATTAGATTTGAATGCATGATTTATAATCTGGGAACTGATGAATATCAGGGAGAAATCAATTTCAGATTATTTGTTGACATGGATACGGATTCCATCGCGGATCCGGGTGAATTCAGAATTATTGATATCAATACCAGTAATCCCATATCAACAGGTGATTCCGTTATCTTTGAAGGCAGTTGGACTCCTGATTTCGAAGGAAATTACACAATTACCGCTAAAATTGAATCAGATTCAGATGAAAATGAATCAAATAATCTTTCGGCAACCGGTGTTTATGTAATGGAGGGAAGGTCAACAGTCCGAATTAATGAAATAAAATTCTTGACGATAGAATCCGAGCCCGAGTGGTTTGAGATCACAAATGACGGTAAAGAGCCGGTTTCCCTTAAAAATTGGGCTGTCGCCGATAAAGAGGATACGGTTATAATTGATACCGCCGCGTACATTTTACCCGGCCAGTTTAAGGTCATCACAGAAAGCAAAAGTCTGACTGATTTCTATGAAGTGGACGATACGCTGCTTTTAGAACTGGAAAATCTGCCTACATTAAATAATTCAGAAGATATGGTCAGACTCATTCATCCGGCCGGTGAAACTATTGAAGAAGTTCATTATACTGACCTATGGCTGGAAGGTGAGTCATGGCGCAAACCGTCGATCGAACGAATAAATATCGGGCTGGGATGCGATTTACAGTCAAGCTGGGGACCATCAACGGATATCGCCGGCGGGACACCCGGGAAAGTAAATTCAATTTTTAGCGATTTTTCATCTTCAAAAATGAAGATCAGTATCCAACCGAATCCTTTCTCACCGGATGGAGACGGATTTGAAGATCATGCTGTTATATCTGTTAATTCACCGACTGATGCATCAAGGATCAGATTGGAAATATTTGATATCCTGGGCAGAAAAATCCGCACACTTTCCGATAACCGGTTTTCGGGATCCACACAGACATTTGTCTGGGACGGCCGGGATGATCATTCGCAGAAGGCAAGAATAGGCATTTATATCATTTTTCTGCAGGTACTTGATGACCGGAATGGTATTTTGGAAGAATTTAAGGAAACCGTTGTTTTGGCAGGGAGGCTGGATTGAAGTAGGAAGTAAGAAGTTGGAAGTAGGAAGTAGGAAGTAAGAAGTTGGAAGTAGGAAGTTGGAAGTAGGAAGTTGGAAGTAGGAAGTTGGAAGTTGGAAGTAGGAAGTTGGAAGTAGGAAGTAAGAAGTGGGAAGTAAGATGGAAGAAATAGGAAGGATAAGAAAAAAGATTTAAGAATTGAGAGCAGGTGCGCGGAAGTCTGTGGCAGACGTTGAAAAGAAAAAGTGGAGCAAGGCAAAAGTGTCAACATATTTTTGGACGCAACAGCATGGAAATTAGTCAACCATTGCTAAAAGGAATTTAGTGGGTCCAGCCGTAATTCTGTATAAACGCGGATGAGAAATATTATTAAATGTTTAAAATAATCAATTTGCACTGATTGGATTGATTCGTTTTTGTTGAATAATTATAAGTGTTGATGCATATATAAAACATCGACATGTAAGTCCCATAAATTCAATGATTTAATCAGTGGGCTTCTGTCTCCGATAATGGTTGCTTTTGTTTACGGCTCATTTTATATTAAAGCATTCAATTGTTGAAGTTAAAGTCAATAATATTCACTTGTCTTTCATAGACCCATCCAAGATGGAGGATCATTATGTCCAATGCCTTTTTCAAAGTACCTGTTCCATCTAATGAACCGGTCAAAAATTATGCTCCCGGCAGCCCGGAAAAAGCAGAACTGAAAAAAAAGCTGGCAGAATTAAAGTCAAAACAGATTGAAATACCGATTGTGATCGGCGGCAAGGAAATCAAAACCGGAAAAACGGCGGAAATTACCGCGCCTCATGATCATTCTCTTGTTTTGGGGAAATATCATAAAGCCGGTGCGGAAGAAGTGAACCTGGCGATAGATGCTGCTCTGAAAGCCCGTCAGGAATGGTCAGAAATGCCATGGGAGCAGAGGGTATCCATATTTCTTAAAGCGGCAGAATTACTAGCCGGACCGTGGCGTTCCACTATCAACGCCGCCACCATGCTGGGGCAATCTAAAACCGCGTATCAGGCTGAAATTGATGCCGCATGTGAATTGATCGATTTTTGGAGATTCAACGCATATTATATGAGTCAGTTAATGGCGGATCAGCCGAATTCCTCGCCGGGAATGTGGAACCGTATGGAGTATCGCCCGCTCGAAGGATTTGTTTTTGCGATTACACCATTTAATTTTACTTCAATCGCCGGCAATTTACCGACAGCCCCCGCCATGGTCGGAAATGTCGCCTTATGGAAACCCGCGTCAAGCGCGGTTTATTCAGCATATTTCCTAATGAAATTGCTGGAAGAAGCCGGACTTCCAAAAGGGGTTATTAATTTTGTGCCGGGTTCAGGCGGACAGGTTGGAAATCCCGTGATGGCGAGCCCCGATCTGGCTGGAATCCATTTCACAGGATCAACCGAAGTATTTCAGAATATGTGGAAAACGATCGGAAATAATATTCATAAAGCAAAATACTATCCCCGTATTGTCGGTGAGACTGGTGGAAAAGACTTCATCTTTGCGCATAAAACAGCGGATGTGGACGGATTGGTAGTCGCCGCGCTCAGAGGCTCTTTTGAGTATCAGGGACAAAAATGTTCAGCCGCTTCACGGATGTATATCCCCAAATCGATCTGGGCTGATTTTAAGCAAAAGTTTACATCTGAAGTCTCCAAAATAAAAATGGGTGATCCGGAAGATTTTACGAATTTTATGTGCGCTGTAATTGATAAAGGCGCATACGAGAGTATTAAATCTTACATCGATTTCGCAAAGGCATCATCTGAGGCCGAAATAATTACAGGCGGCGGATGCGATGATTCTAAAGGGTATTTTATAGAACCGACTACGATTGTGACGACAAATCCAAAATTCAAATCTATGGAAGAAGAAATTTTTGGACCGGTACTGACGATATATGTATATGAGGATAATAAATTCGATGAAGCGCTTGATTTATGCGACAGTACATCGATGTACGCCTTAACCGGGGCAATTTGGGCGCAGGATCGGCAGATACTCATCAAAATGGCTGACAAATTGAGAAACGCGGCAGGAAACTTTTATGTAAATGATAAGCCAACCGCGGCCGTGGTTGGTCAACAGCCGTTTGGAGGCGGACGCGCATCGGGTACAAACGATAAGGCAGGAAGCGCGATGAATATCCTACGCTGGATGACCGCAAGAACGATAAAAGAAACATTTGTTCCGCCTCATGACTGGCGTTATCCGTTTTTGGGTGAAAAATAAATATGATATATGAAAAGGGGCGAAAGCCCCTTTTTTGTATTTTAGATATCCCCTGATTATCCTCTTTTTATGATGTATTACCGAATCCGGAATTTTCTGCAAATGGACATTAATTATTAAATTGAATTGTATTTTTCGTTTTTATATATTAATTTGTTACAGTAACTATAACATATAGGATTTATGTCAGCATCAACCAAAATGTCAACAGCCGTAAAAGCATTATGTTTTTTGGCAGGGGCTCCGGATCAGCCAAAGACAAGCGGGGAAATTGCTTCAAATATCGGTGTAAATGCTTCAAAACTCAGAAAGTTGCTTTCCATGCTTGTTAAAAGTGGAATAGTGGAAAGCACCCAGGGAACGACCGGCGGGTTTATTATCGCAAAGGATTTGAAGAAAATTCATCTGCAGGAAATTTACTGCGCGCTTGAAGACCGAAAAGCATTTCATCTGGATGTCACAAACAGTAATGGAAAGCAGGGGGCAGAGTCCGCAAAAGTGAATCAATTTTTTCTGGATCTCTTTTCAGAGATACAGATAGATATTGAAAATAAAATGCGAGATATATCCCTTAGCGATATTGTTGAGTCGAGTAGATAATCATTGCCGTATAGGCATAAAAACATAAATTCAAATCATCCTATAATGTAAATAGAAAGGTGTGATTATGGAATTCTTGAAAGTTTTGGGAATCAAAGATAAAAACTTTGGTTCATCAAC
>JBFXGD010000168.1:0-8091 GCA_050178385.1 Calditrichaceae bacterium | reverse complement strand
TTTTTTATTTTCTTAGATTTTTTAATTGTAAGACACTGTCCCGATACACTTTCTCGTCCCCCGGAATCTCCATTACCGCGGGAATATTTTTCATTTTTTTATTATTTATGATGTATTCAAAACTGTCTGTACCAATTTCTCCCTTTCCGATCGAAGCATGACGGTCAACCCTGCTCCCGGCTTTTTTCAGGGAATCGTTTAGATGAAACGCCTTCAAATTTTTCAAACCGATAATCTTATCAAACTCATCAATTACACGCTCCCAGCCAATCCCGGTATCAATAAAATAGCCCGCTGCAAATACATGACACGTATCCAGACAGATACCGATATTTTCAGCTTTATCTACCTGATCAATAATGCTTTTCAGGTGTTCAAAACGATGTCCAATCCCTGTGCCCTGACCCGCGGTAGTCTCCAAAAGGATCATAACATGCGGCCGCATTCCGTCCAATGTCTGATTTATGGTTTCCGCAATCGTATGGAGTCCCCAATTCATTCCTTTTCCGCCATGCGCCCCTGGATGAATAACGAGAAAATCGATACCAAGAGAGTCACACCTGATTATTTCTTCTTTAAGCGCCTGTCGTGATTTTTTTAGGGTGATTTCATTTTTTGAACACATATTGATAAGATAAGAAGCGTGTGACAGCACCGGAACATGATTAAAGGCGTATTTTACCCTTTCATACTTAAATCTATCGATTTCATCCGGAGTATAAATCCGGTTAATCCACTGCTGCTGGTTCTGCGTAAAAATCTGAAAAGTTTCACATCCCATATTCAGCGCCCTGCTCACGGAGCCGGAAATACCGCCGGAAATAGAAACATGGCAACCTATTAACATTTTTTTAGCATTTCTAATTATTTTTTATGAATTTTCCACAAGTTTTAGATCTATTGGAATATATTTTTTGTCAAAAAAGTTACATGATCTTTTTTTTGCTTTTTAGATTACCAAAATTTAAATTACTCTCTTGTTTATTACAAATTAATAAGTACTATTATTCACTATAATATAAAACGGGGAGTAATTTTTCATGACCGGATTCTATATCGCACTTGTGTTTCTGGTTGTCGGCGCGCTTCTGGTAAGCGTGACTGTTCTGTTATCCCGCATTCTGGCACCCAAAAAATTCTATCCTGATAAGCATACGGTTTACGAATGCGGTGAACTACCTGTTGGTGATTCTTGGATACAGTTTAATAACCGCTTTTACATCATCGCGCTCATATTTATCATATTTGATGTTGAAGTCGTTTTTCTCTTTCCCTGGGCTGTTGTTTTTGAATCGATCGGGATGCTCGCGTTCGTAGAAATGCTGATCTTTATCGCCATACTTCTGGTAGGTCTTGCCTATGTATGGGTAAAGGGAGATTTAGACTGGATTAAACCCCGGCCCACTTTTGCACATTTGCCCAAAAAGAAAGGAGCCTGATTATGGGCTGGTTAGACAACCGGTTTGAAAACAATGTAATTATAACATCACTAGATAAAGTATTTAACTGGGCACGCTCCAGTTCACCCTGGTCACTCGGATTCGGTCTCGCGTGTTGCGCGATAGAAATGATGGCCACAGGCGCTTCAAGATACGACCTGGACCGTTTCGGAATGTTTTTTCGCCCAAGTCCGCGCCAGGCGGATGTGATGATCGTTGCCGGAACTGTGACTTTAAAGATGGCTCCGGTTCTTCGCAGACTCTATGAACAGATGCCTGAACCAAAATATGTAATTTCCATGGGAAGCTGCTCAAATTGCGGCGGACCTTACTGGCAGCATGGTTACCATGTACTGAAAGGTGTTGACCAGATTGTACCGGTAGATGTATACGTCCCGGGTTGTCCTCCCCGCCCCGAAGCATTAATCCAGGGAATTCTTGAATTAAAAGAAAAAATTAAACGTGAATCCATTGCAAAGAAGAGGGCTTAATATGACAGCACAGGAAATTCACGATAAATTAAAGAACAAATTTGGTGACGCCGTCATCGAATTAAACGATACTGTCCTTCAGCCTTATATAAAAGTTGATCCGGGCAAAATTGATGAAATTGCGGAAGTCCTGAGAGATGATTCTGAATTTGAATTTGATTATCTCAGCAATCTGTCCGGTATTGATCTTGCTGAAAATGTTGGTGTCGTATATCATCTATATTCAATGAAGCATAATCACAAAATTGTATTAAAAGTTGAAGTACCCAAAGACAAAGCGGACGTGAAAACGGTTTCCATGCTTTGGAAAACGGCAGACTGGCATGAACGTGAGGCATTTGACCTGATCGGTGTCAATTTTGTTAATCATCCCGATCTCAGACGCATCCTTCTTCCCGAGGACTGGGAAGGATATCCGCTTCGCAAGGACTATGTCACTCCTGAATTTTACAATGGATTACGAATACCTTATCCTCAAGAGCAGGGGGATCTTTATGACGAAGAATAATATACCCGATACACAAATTGAACTCGAAGTTCCGACCGCGATGCATACAGATGAGATGACTCTGAACATGGGACCGCAGCATCCGAGTACTCACGGCGTATTAAGAGTGGTTTTAAAAACCGACGGTGAGATTGTAACAAGCGCTGTTCCCTACATCGGTTACCTGCACCGCTGTTTCGAAAAACATGCCGAAAATGTCTCATGGCAGCAGGTGATCCCTTATACTGACCGTATGGATTATATCGCGTCCATGAACAACAATCTCGGTTATGTCATCGGTATCGAAAGAATGATGAGTCTTGAAGTCAACGAGCGCGCCGAACATCTCCGGGTCATTGTCAGCGAATTAAATCGTATCGCAAGCCATTTAATCGCGCTTGGAACATATGGACTTGATATCGGCGCATTCACGCCTTTTCTCTATACTTTCCGTGACAGAGAAAAAATTCTTGACCTTTTTGAAGAAATCTCCGGCGCGCGTCTATTATATAACTATATCTGGATTGGCGGTGTGGCCTATGACGCTCCGGAAGGATGGCGGGAAAAAGTTTTAGAATTTATCGATTATTTTGAGCCAAAAATCAAAGAGTATAATGATATTTTGACATATAACAAGATATTTATAGAACGTACCAAGAACGTCGGAATTATTCCCCCGGATCTGGCTATAAATTATGCGCTGAGCGGACCCTGTCTGCGCGCGTCGGGAGTCGATTTTGATCTTCGTAAAAACGACCCTTACTCCATTTATGACAGATTTGACTTTAACACCTGTATCGGTGTTGGAGAAATGGGAACTGTTGGTGATTCCTGGGATCGTTACTGGGTTCGAATCGCTGAAATGTATGAATCAGTAAAAATAATCCGGCAGGCAACAGAAAAATTGCCCGATGGTGACGCGAAAGAAACCATTCCACGCAACGTCAAAGTACCCGCGGGAGAGTATTATATGCGGACAGAGACTCCCAGAGGCGAGCTTGGTTATCATATAATTTCAGACGGTGGAAAGAATCCGGTCAGGGTAAAAGTGCGCTCTCCGGCCTTTGTTAACCTGAGCATACTTCCAGCCATCGCGCCGGGTATTATGGTTGCCGATATTGTAGCGATTATTGGTAGTCTTGATATTGTACTTGGAGAAATTGACCGCTAAGTCCTTAGATTATAGAGGTAAACATGGAACCGATTTTAGAATTTTTTATTGATTTGATACCCGGGATGGCAGATTTGCCCTACTGGTTATCAGCAACAGTAGCTGGTGTTGTGACAGCGCTTGTATTATTCTTATTTATCGCTCTCTTCGCTCTGTTTGCGATATATCTGGAACGTAAAGTTTCGGCGCATATGCAGGATCGACTCGGCCCTATGGAGGTTGGCGGATGGCACGGATGGGCACAGACGATTGCCGATGCCATAAAACTTCTTCTTAAAGAAGATCTTATTCCCAACACGGCTGACCGGATTCTTTTTAAGATGGCTCCGGTTATTGTCTTTGCCGTCGCGCTCGCGACGTTCGCGGTGATCCCATGGAGCAGTAATTTTATCCCGGCGGATCTAAACGTTGGTTTGCTGTATATTTTGTCGATCTCATCCCTTGCCGTTATCGGAATTATGATGGGTGGCTGGGCATCCAACAGCAAATGGTCTCTTTACGGAGCCATGAGAAGCGCTGCTCAGATAGTATCCTATGAGATACCGGTAGCTCTTTCGCTTGTGACTGTCATCATGTTAACCGGCTCTTTGAGCATGCAGGATATCGTTAACGGTCAGCAGGGAAATATATTATCCTGGAATGTGTTCAGATTTTTTCCTCTGACATTTTTTGCCTTCATAATTTACTTTGTGGCTTCTCTCGCCGAGGTAAACCGAACTCCTTTCGATCTTCCGGAAGCTGAGTCCGAACTGGTCTCGGGATTTCATACCGAATATTCAGGGATGCGGTTTGCTTTTTTCTTTTTGGGCGAATATGCCAATATGTTCGTCGTTACCGCCATCGCTGCGGTTGCGTTTCTTGGCGGCTGGCAGGCGCCTTTTGGCTTTCTGGAGTTTATCCCCGGTCCATTCTGGCTTGTTGGTAAGGCCCTGTTTCTTGTATTTATACAAATGTGGCTGAGATGGACATTGCCCCGCTTAAGGGTCGATCAGCTGATGCATACATGCTGGAAAGTTTTAACTCCGTTCTCATTTGTAATTTTATTAATATTAGGGTTTTGGAAAGTACTCTAACAAAGCACAGGTGTAATTTATCATGGTAAAATATTTTAAAGATATATATGAAGCCATTTCAACCGTTTTAATTGGAATGGGTGTAACATTCGGGCATTTATTCACGAGGGCTGTGACGGAACAGTATCCGCATGAAAAACAAACGCTGCCTGATCGTTCGCGTCAGAAGCTGTATGTGGATATTGATGATTGTATAGGATGTCTGCAATGCGCGCGCGCTTGTCCTGTTGATTGTATCACGATCGAAACCGTAAAAGCCGGTAAGGAAGAAGACCTCGGTGAAACTTCCAATGGTCAAAAAAAGAGATTACATGTTACAAAATTTGATATTGATATGGCTAAATGCTGCTATTGTGCCGATTGCGTATTCCCCTGCCCTACAGAATGTATCAATATGACACCGGATTATGAATTTGCCACCTATGATCGCAATAGTCTGATACTGAAGTTTACAGGTTATACACCTGAGCAGGTAAAAGAAATAAATGAACGCGACCGCAAGGATAAAGAAGCGCTCGCCGCGGCTAAAGCTGCCAAAGAACAAAAGGAAGCTGCGGCTAATCCCGGAGAAGAAAAGAAATAACGGGTTACGGTAATCAGTCTATGAACTAATTACTTTTCGCGAAATATCCGCTTAAGCGGTGGATCTTTACAGGTCAGAATTCGGAGAAATTTCAGATGGATATTTATCAAATTTTATTTTATGCAATTGTCGCTCTCACTATTTTTTCGGCGGCGATAGTTGCTTTCTCAAACAAGATTATTTATTCCGCATTCGCGTTACTGTTAACGCTGTTCGGATTCGCAGCCTTGTATGTGTACCTGAGCGCCGACTTTCTTGCCGTCACTCAGGTACTGATTTATGTGGGCGGCATTCTCGTTCTTATACTGTTCGGAGTTTTAATGACACAAAAAGTCTATGATTTGTCTGCGCTTACTACACATAATTCATTCTGGATCAGTATGGCCGGCGCAGGCAGTTTGGCTTTAATTCTCGGACTGGTGATCTATAAAGCACCCTGGATTTCTGGGGTTGACAAGCCATTTCAACCAACTACCGCGACAATCGGTAATGCTATTTTGGCTGAGTATTTACTGCCGTTTGAAATCGCTTCCCTGCTTCTTCTTGGAGCGCTGATCGGGGCGGTTTATATAGCTCGTACGGAGGACCATAAATAATGATACCTTTGGAAACTTTTCTTATCACGAGCGCGATTGTTTTTGTGCTCGGTCTCTTTACAATTCTCTACAAAAAAAATGCCGTCGGCATTCTAATGGGGGTGGAACTGATTCTAAATTCGGTCAATCTGAATTTTATTGCTTTCGCCAAATATACCGACATCGATATTTCGGGACAGATGGTAGCGATATTTATTATTATCCTGGCAGCCGCGGAAGCAGCCATCGCTCTGGCGATTATTTTAAATCTGTATCGTGATAAAGCTACTATTGATGTCACTCAAGTAGATGGAATGAAAAATTAACACTTCGACTACGAGGGTACTATGATTCAAACAGCGCTTATTATATGGTTATTGCCTCTAGCGGCATTTACCATTCAAATTTTTTTCGGAAAGAGACTGCCTCGAAAAGGTGACTGGGTTTCGATCTCGGCAATAGGGGTTTCCTACATTTTGTCAATTGTTCTTTTTGTCAAAATGCTGCTGGGTTATGATCCAAATTTTCAGATAACTGAGAGTTTTACCTGGATCGATGTCGGTTCCTTCAAACTGGACATGGGTATATATATCGACAATCTCGCGATAGTCATGCTAATGGTTGTGACAACCATCAGCTTCTGGGTCCATATATATTCAATCGGTTATATGAAAGGTGATCCGCGTTATAACCGTTTTTACGCGTTCCTTTCCCTGTTCAGTTTTTCTATGCTTGGCCTGATCCTTTGGGATAATCTGTTCGGGATTTATGTCATGTGGGAACTGGTGGGTATCTGTTCATACCTGTTGATCGGATTCTATTTTGAAAAAGATTCCGCGTCCAACGCCGGCAAAAAGGCATTTATCACCAACCGAGTCGGTGACTATGGTTTTCTCATCGGTTTACTGATTGTCTTTGCCACGCTCGGCACATTTAATCTTCATCAGATCCATACCGGGATCTCAGACGGCCTGCTTTCGGGAGGTTTACTTACCGCGGCGGGGGTACTGCTTTTTGCGGGCGCCATCGGAAAATCAGCACAATTTCCACTTCATGTCTGGCTTCCGGACGCTATGGAAGGCCCAACTCCTGTGAGCGCGTTGATTCATGCCGCCACAATGGTCGCGGCAGGTGTTTATCTGGTAGCGAGACTTAGTTTTATGCTTTCGTTTGACGCAATGCTGGTTGTCGCTTATATCGGCGGTTTCACTGCCATATTTGCCGCCACAATCGCCATATCACAGAATGACATAAAACGGGTTCTTGCCTACTCTACCATCAGTCAGCTTGGATACATGATCATGGCTCTTGGCGTAGGATCTTACATGGCCGGATTTTTCCACCTGGTCACACACGCCATGTTTAAAGCCGGATTATTTCTTGGAGCTGGTTCTGTTATTCATGCCATGCATCATTCAATGCATAAACTGAACATGCATGAGGATCCGAATGATATCCGCTTTATGGGTGGTTTTAAAAATAAAATGCCTGTGACTTATTATACCTTTTTGGTATTTACCCTGGCGCTTTCCGGTATTCCGTTCTTTTCCGGATTCCTGAGCAAAGACGCTATTCTTGGAGGTTCACTCGCGTTTGCCATGAGTCAGTCAAACCCTGTTCATTATCTGCTGCCTGTCTTTGGATTCGGCGCGGCAATGATAACGGCTTTTTATATGTTTAGGCTGGTGATCAGAACATTCTACGGTAAGCCTCAGAATGAAAAAATTTACGAACATATTCATGAAAGCCCAAGGGTAATCACTGTACCGCTGGTGGTTCTCGCGGTTCTGAGTATATTCTTTATCTATACTCTGCCTTCGCTGAATCCCATCTCCGCGGTTGGCGGCTGGTTCGAACATCTGATCCAGAAACCGGTTTCCGCTGTCAGCATGCAACTGGGTCATGATGTTCTGCATATTTCCGAACATATCGAGCATACTGCTCATATTACAGGGATTATGATATCCATATTAATGGCTGCGACAGGCATTTTACTTGCCTTTACGCTCTATTTTTGGAAAAAAGTCGATGTGGCTGCTCTTACTGAAAAGATCAAGCCGCTTTATACTATTTCATACAACAAATATTATTTTGATGAATTATACAATGCTACTGTAGTGAAGGGTTTACTTGTCTGGAATGATATGCTGGCCTGGTTTGACCAGAATATAATCGACGGTATCGTCAACGGTACCGCATGGATCAGTACAAAATTTTCCGCGCTTAGTGGTCTGTTTGATTTTCATATCATTGATGGAATGGTAAACGAAGT
>JBFXGD010000167.1:0-8100 GCA_050178385.1 Calditrichaceae bacterium | reverse complement strand
CTGGCCTCTGCTTCAATTTTGTCCTGAAACTCTTCTTCGGCTTTTTCATCACAACCTTCTGCAATAAGTACCACGACACCACCAACCGCTTTGGCAGCCAAAGCAACGCCATCTAATCCTATCATCGCTCCCTTGTGCGCGATCTTGTTGCTTTTCTGCAGGATCTCATCCGATAACTCATAAAAAGCCTTGAGTAGTTTCCGGTCTTTTTTATCTGTCATGATCTGTTTTCCTCTGATATACAACTCAAAATCAGGATTGATTTCAGCGATAGTATCATTTTCTTCATCATATATGAAAAGAGATCCAGAATGAAACTCTAAATTCCGGTCATTATCAACCTGAATATAGATTTTATCTTTGCTTCCGTCGTAAGAAAACCCGCTTTTGATAAAGAGCAAGGATAAAACAACAAAAATGGCGATATGGGTCAATTTCATTTTTACTTCTCCTTCTAAATTACGCGGTATGATTATTTTTACGAAAGAATAGTATCATTGTTGCAGCAATTACAGATATACAGATTTGTGTCGAACACTTAATTATGTGGGCTTTATTTACAGATTTCGATTATTTTTATCTGGAAAAACTGATGATTTATTTACTATAAAGTGTTATATTTAAAGCAAAGATGTTATTCCCGACAATTGTTTTATTCAATAATTTAAGACGCTTTCTCTTTTATTACGTTCATCTTATCGATTATGTCCGGTCTTTTATTGCGCTCGGTATGCTCATTTCCAATTTTTCAGGGATCAATATTAAATTTGATTTTGTTTAGATTAAAATAAAACGATATTAACAATCCTGGAAGAATTCTCTATGAACACAATGGACAATCTCAGCATCTTAAGCAAACCCGATAACCGGCATGCGTATATTATCGATACGAATGTTCTGTTGCATGACCCTTCAGCCATCTTCAGGTTTGAAGAAAACATCGTTCTGCTGTCATTATTGACACTTGAAGAAATCGATGCGAAAAAGGGCGATCCGGTAATCGGCTACAACGCCCGTGATATTGGGCAGAAACTTGAGCACCTTCTTGGAAGGGAAGATTCACAGGGCACCGGAGTGACTATTCCAAATGGCAGGAACGGTATTCTTCTTTTTATCCGGGGCTATCTATCCAAAAACTTCCCAAGTGAACTGGCTTTGAGTTACAAGGATAATGCCATGCTGTCTCAAATTATCGGTCTGAAGGAAGCATATCCGCACCGCAACTTTGTCATGATTTCAAAAGACAGGAACCTTCGTGTTAAATGCGCGGCGTTGGGTATCAACGCGGAAGATTATCAGCATGACAAGATCTCTGAAGAATATCTGGCCAGTTTTTTTCAGCCGGTTACATCTATTACGCTTGAGGAAGAAGAAATTAATCAGGTATTTACATCCAAAGTGTCGGTCGACTGGACAATCCCTTACAGAAAAAAATGGCACCTGCGCGAAAATGAAGGCATCGCTCTGATGGATCCATCCAATCAATTCTTTGGTTTGGGTATCAGAAAAGGTGACAGTATTAAATATTTTGACTATCACTCAATAAAAGTCCTTGGTACATCGCCAAAAGTCCTTGACAATACAAATTTTGAAACCAATTTTGAACAGGCTGTCTGCATGCAGCAGGCGCTGGATGATTCCATTAAAGTACAAATTATCATTGGCCGGGCCGGTACGGGTAAAACACATATCGCCATGGCGGCCGCCCTCGAGAAGGTTTTTAAAGAACGGAAGTATGATTCCATAAAACTAATCAAACCTATAGTTACTAAAAGCCGGCTGGGAGAAGACATCGGTTTTCTTCCGGGATCCGTAAAAAGAAAACTGCTGCCAAAGATGAGGCCTTTTGTCGATAAACTCCGGTTATTTACAAACGATATTGATTCAGAAGAGGGATACAAAAAACTTCTTGAATCAGGTGTGATTGAAATGTTAAATCTGGCCGATGTTCGGGGAGCTGATCTGGCGAACTCCTTTGTGATCTTTGATGAAGCCCAAAACGCAAATCCATTTCAGATGAGAACACTGGGAACACGTCTTGGTGAGGACACTAAGCTGATCGTTCTGGGGGATCCTACTCAGATTGACAGTATTTATCTTGACAAATACAGCAACGCGCTTATCAATCTATATGAAACATCAATAAAGAATCCGCAGCCGTTTATCGCGCAAATTTGTCTTGTTCAAATGGTGCGGTCTCATACATCAAAATGGTTTGAAGATACGATGGACTCTATTAAGGTTTAATCAAAATAAAATAAAAGATAAACTGAAATAGATTTACGAGATTTTCCCGTTTAATCATACTCAGTTTTCTTTACAAATTTAATCTGACAATGAATTTAAAATCTAGTACTGTAAATACTATTCGCAAAGACCTGATTAAATGGTTTGATGAATACAGCCGCACCCTTCCATGGCGCGAGGAAAACAACTGGTACAAAACATTCTTATCAGAATTTCTATTGCAGCAAACCCAGGTCGAACAGGCGTTGCCATACTACCACAAATTCTATGAGCGTTTTCCGGATATCGCAGCGCTTTCTCAGGCATCAGAACATGAGATTTTAACCATGTGGGCCGGGCTTGGCTATTACGCGCGCGCAAAAAACTTTCTAAAAGCTGCCCGCCAAATACATGAAAATTATAATGACCGGTTTCCAAAATTTTATGATGAAGCCATATCACTTCCGGGGATCGGTCCATATACGGCCTCAGCCATTCTATCAATCGCATTCAACATTTCGCATACTGTGGTTGACGGAAATGTTACACGCGTGATCTCACGCCTTTTCGAAATTAGCGAAGATACCAGGAAACCATCAACTGGAAAGATAATACATTCATTAGCAGAGCGGCTGCTTGATCCGGAATACCCCGGTAAATTTAATGAAGCGATGATGGAACTGGGAGCTTTAATTTGCAGGCCGGTTTCACCGCTTTGCGGCAGTTGTCCGGTGCGTGCGGTTTGTCTGGCAAATCAGAACAGTTCAACCGGTCACATCCCGTACAAATCAAAACAAAAAAATAAAAAGAATCATTTTGAGTATGTTTTTCTGATAGTCAACGATGGTTCAATCCTTATCATGAAGCGCAAACCGAAAGGCTTACTGGCATCAATGTGGGAACTACCGGTACTTCCTGTCAATACGTTCGATCTGAATGCATCCGGAATAATCGACATATTGATGACAAAGTACGGCATTCGCGGCGTTTTAGTGGATATTCATGAACAATTACAACATGTTTATACCCACATTATACTGAAGTATGTGCCCGTTACGATAGGAGCTGAGTCATCTGAACCAATATTAAATGATTATGTGGATTGGAGGTGGGAAAAACAGGTCAATTTAAAAAATTATCCAATCCATAACGCGCATAAAAAGATATTTAAATATCTAAATATTTAAAAATTAAATCCCAAAGATACATATCCCTGCGAACGGCCCTCACTCATTTGCCCCCAGCCAAAATAAAGCGGTCCTAAAATCGTATCAAATGCAATATAACTGCCGATACCTGAGAAAAAATCATCGGAACTGAAAATCAGATTTGTTTCACTCCAGACACCGCCGAAATCATATCTGACTGAGAAATAAGTATCCGTAAAAATTTTGAATGGCGCTTTATAACGATATTCAAGATTCAGAAGCAAAATCTGTTTCCCATAAAACTCATTTTCCTGAAGACCGTAAAAACTGTGCAAACCACCGAGTCTGTAATTTTCGGAAAACGGGGTGCTCTCATCTCCGATACCGATCATAAATTTCATATGAAACGTATTTCGTTTCAATATTGTAGAATAATTTTCCAGATTAACCGCAGCTTTGGTATATGACTCTTCACTGTCCAGAAGTTTTTTACTTCCCGTTTCCCAAATCCATTGATTATAAATGCCTTTCGTTGGAAAATTAATCCGGTCGCGCTTATCCGTTATAGACCTGATCGCGAATGTCCTTAATTCGAGAGTCTGATCCATATTAAATACTCCTGAATAGCGCTCATCTGTGGCTGTTTCTATTCTCAAATCGGCGATCAGCTGACCAAGTCTGCGGAGCTGCTGACCTATCTGAAATCTTACTCCTGTTCTCTCCTCTCTGTATTTTCCTTCAAAACTGGTCTCACTGTTAATCGGATTTATTTCCCAGCTATGATAACCCTGCAGGGTAAAAGTGAGGTATGTGGTAAAAATCCGGTCATTCCTGATATTTAAGGCAACCAGCCCGTCTCTCATTCCAATCCGCGAAAGCAGATTCGCTTTGATCCCGCCTCCCAAAAAATTTTCATCCCCGAATTCAATGAAAGCCTGAGATTTTCGCTCGGTATCAAATTTACCGCCAAAACGCATTCTGATTGATGTTTTTTCTTCGACTTTTATAATAAGATTATTTTGCCCCTGAGTGCCGGCAATGTCAACGCTGACTCTATCATAAAGTCCTGTGGCATATACATTCTGAATGCCTCTTTGAATATCAACCCAGTTGAATATATCACCTTCTTTAAATGTAAATTCGCGGCGTATTACATAATTTTTTGTTTTTTTATTACCTTCAATCAGAATTTTATTAATATATCCTTCGTCAATCTCAATATGCAGAATCCCGGTTTCGCTCTCAAATATCGTCTTTTTAATATTCATTAATGAAAAACCTTTATCACGGTAACGCTGGACAATTCTGCTCAAATCTTCCTGGAGAATAATTGCATTCAGTTGAACGCCCTCGTTTGAAAGCATCACAGTCTTTAGCTCATCAGCCGGAATCTGATAATTTCCTTTAAATTCTATTCCCGATAAATTCGAATAGTTTTTAAAATCAATCTGAAGTTGAAAATCCACCGAAGCAGTGTCCAGTCGGGCACTCGCCTGGCAATATCTTCCTGTATGAAGTAACAAATCCATGTCTGCCGCGATGTCCGCACGGGAAACAGGCTGATTTTTATATATTTTTAATTTATCATAAATATTCACAGGGATAGTTTTATCTTCAGAATCAAATTTTATGCTGCTAATATTGAAATGAATATTTTCACTGTTCTTTTTATTGAGCCAGGTCCTTATTTCCGGTAATTTAGCTTCCGCCGCGCTTTCGCCTGCCTTAATCAGATTTTCTATATTAAGGAAGTCTGTATTTGCGATACTATCCAGGGCAGGCTGGATGAGGATATCGGCTTGCTCTCTCTGCTGATTTTTTGCGAGAACCGTCATAATTGTCGTAACCTGATCTGCAATTTCCCAAGGGGCATTCATTTGATCTGATGATCTTAATTTCGCGGAAATATCAACGGCGATTACCAGATCCATACCGGCTTCTTTTGCCACATCCACGGGTAAATTTGATCTCAGCCCGCCATCCACAAGCAGCATTGAGTCCCTTATGACGGGGGAAAACAACAAAGGAACGGCAAGCGATGCGTTTATGCTCTCCGCCAGGTTGCCGTTGCGTAAAACAACCCTTTCACCGCTAACCAGATCTGTCGCGACCGCCCTGAACGGTATCCGTAAATTGTCATAATCATTTCTCGCCTGATATTGGGCTTTCAGGAAAATATCCGACATGATGCTCAGCACTTTTTGTCCGGGGGATAATGATGTGGGTATAAAAGGCTTGTAGTCTTTAAAACGCACTGACATCAGGTATCTGTCATCTTCCCCCTTTTGTCCCAGGAAAAGCGTTGATCTCTGGGTCTCATCCCGATAGATATCCTGCCAGTCAATTTTTTTTGTTATATTCTCGATCTGGTCAGGAGAATAACCTGCAGCATATAAACCGCCAATAACGCTGCCAATACTGGTTCCGACAATTAAATCAACGGGAATATTATTTTGCTCCAGAACTCTGAGCACACCGATATGCGCTATCCCTCTTGCACCGCCTCCGCTAAGAACAAGACCAACTTTTAGTCTTCTTTCGTAATTGCCTGACGATTCGATGTTCAGATTGTTATTACGGAATTCTATTTTTTTTGAGATAAGTTCTGCTGCCGCTGAAGAATTTGATATTCCTGGATAGATCAGGGGAAATAACAATAACAAAATAATGAGTCGGGTAAAATGAGCTAACTTCATAAAAACAATTTATTTAAAAATATGGAATGATACAACTATGAGAAAAGATAGAATCGTTCGTTTGGATGATTATTTTGCTTCTGCTGTACTCAGGGATTTAAAATACGCCTCAATGAGTTTCTGAAAATCTGGAGCATACCCTTCATCTAAAGCTTTGCGCATTGCATCAAGAATTTCTTTCCGATTCTTATCTTCCTGATTTTTAATTTCCCGTGGATCTTTAGCGATATATATTTTTGCCTCTTCTGATTTTCGCTGTTTTGAATATTCACGCTCCTGAACCGATTTTTGGGCGTCTAAAAGTCGTGATAAAATTTGACGCTGGCGTTCAATCGTTTTTTTGTCAGCGTTTCCCTTTAATAAATCCCTTACAACTTCTTCCATTTTTTGACCCAACTCACCAATTCGACCAAGAACATCTCCACGTGAACCCGTTTCTTCATTCATTTTTTGCAATGCGTCACGAAGCGCCTGCTGTTGTCCGGCAAGTCTTCTCATTTCAGCCTGCTGTCCGGGGGTAAACTGTCCCTGATTCCCTTGTCCCTGAATCAAACCCATTGATTCCTGATTAATTTGTCCCTGGGCGCCTGCCATTTGCTGAAGTTGTTCCAAAAACTGCTCGAGCCCTGTTCCCGATTGCGAATTTGACAGTTGTGACATTGCCATCTGCATCTGAGCAATTCCTTCATTCAGCCCGCCCATTGCCTGCTGCTGTTGTCCCGACGCCTGACTGTTTCTCAATTCGCTCAGCGCGTCCAAACTCCTGTGCATGTTGGCTTGAGCGTTTCCGATTGGTTTAATCAGCTCCGGCCCTATAAAGAACGTTTCTTTGGACAGCTGAATTATATCGTGTATTACTTTTTGGAAATTTTCCAAAACCCTCCCCTGATCCCGTGCGATATTTTGTGTCTCCGTGCCCAGGTTTGATGAGGATTCTGTCCGTTGTTTGAGAATTTCCTGCTCCTGTGACAGTTGAAGCAATCTTTTTGTAGTCGTTGCCATTTTCTTCATAATCTGATTTTTATGTTTGTTCTGCATTTGTTCTTTAGCCGAACTCACCCTTTGCTGAAGCTGCTGAAAAGATTGCTGAAGATCTTTTGAATTTTCTGAAGCTGCATTTTGATCTCCCCTGCTTAGATTCTGGTTCATCTCATTCATGCTGCTACTGAATGCTGGATCCTTTAACAAATCAGCGGCCGATTCCAACTTTTCTTTTGATTCCGGAAAGCGCTCGAGTGAGGGATCCATGGCTAGATTTTCCAGTCCCCGTTCCAGCAGATCGGAGCTTGATTCCTGCTGTGCCTGCTGTGACTTTAATTGATCCATTTTATCACTATTCAACTTATCTTCATTTAATGCTTTGCTTATTTTTTCCTGCTGTTCAGAAAGATTTTTTGCCTGTTGAACAAGTTGATCCATTTTTTGCTCTAATTGCACCTGTTTCAGCAGCTCAATCGTTCTTTCCACATTTTGCTTAAAGGCTTCCTGGTTCAAACTAAATTTTTCCATTGCCCTCTGCATTTCGTCCGGATTGGACTGATCTATGGCTTTCTGAAGTTCCTGAATGGCCTCCATCATTTCAGGAGTGGCTATCTCACGGAACAATTCCTGTAATTCCATATATTTCTCAAGCACATCCTGGCTGATCAGATTGTTTTGATCCAGTTTTTCGATCATTTTCTCGAGTTCATCCCGGATGTTTTCAAGTTCCTTTTGTAATTTTTGTTGCTCCGCTAATGTCTTTTCAAGCTGCGCCTTTGTCTCCCAGTCCATTTTCTGCTCGCGTTTAAGATCCCGATGAATTTCTTCAAGGGTCTTTTTTAAATTTTCTGACTTTTTTGCAACTTCTTCCAGATCTTCCAAATTTTCCTGTTCATTTTTTGCAAAGGAGTCAAATAGTTCATCAAGCGATGGAAATCTGACATAATAAATTTTACTTTTTCCCAGGCCCGGGCCTCTCACATTATTGTTGTCTTTTACCATAGCATAATATTTGATGCCATCATTAAAAGTGATGGGAAGTGTATTGA
>JBFXGD010000166.1:0-8144 GCA_050178385.1 Calditrichaceae bacterium | reverse complement strand
CTTTCTGTTTCTTTTCTCAGAATCTATATGCCGGGGAATTTGATAATCCGGGTAAAATTGAATCAAATAATTCTCTCAAAAAAATTGCGGATCTGGAGTTTTTAGGGGCATGGGCAAACGGCCCATCTTATACTGTAGCGCGTTCCGGTGATTTTATCTATTTCGGAACCGGAGGTTATTTTAATGTTGCCGATATTTCTGATCCGGTAAATCCTCAGATAACCGCAAAGATCATCTCAGGTGGTGTTATAAATGAAATTGTAATAAAAGATAATTACGCGTATCTGGCCGCGGGGGAGGCAGGTTTAATTGTTTTTGATATCACTGATTCTCAAAATCCGGTAGAGGTGAGTAACAGTTCAGATTGGTATAGCGGGTATGCGAAAGAGCTGGCGATCGAGGGGAATAAGTTATATTTGGCAAGTTCGGAAACTGAAATATTTGTTTTTAATATAATTGATCCCGGCTTGCCGGGTAAGGACAATACAATTGATCTCAGTTCAGTCGATAAAATGAAGATCACAAATATAGAAGCGTCGGGAGACATACTTTATATCGCATGCATGTACTCTCCACATATGTTAATATATGATGTAAATGATCCCGGGGATCCAGTTCTGTTAAGTGAGTTGGGACAATTGGATCCCAATTCACTCACGTATGATATGGCGGTTGCGGGCAACTATATCTATTTGGGTGATAACAAGGGATTAGGAATCATAGAAATAAGTGATCCAGGTAATCCGGATTTCCTGGGATTTACAAATTTAGGCTATTTTGAGAATTTAAAAACAGTTAAGCTGGTTGATACCTTGTTGTATGTGATGGGTGACTTCTCCCATATCCTAATTTATGATCTAAGCGATCCTGAATCGCCGGTCAATATATTTTCTTACAGATTTAATGATGTCATGCCCACTGACTATGCATTTCCTTACGACGTTGTGGTCCGGGATACGTTTGCCTATACAGCGCATGGGACAGACGGTTTACGCGGTCTTGATTTTAGCGATCCAGAAAACCCGGTAGAATATGATATCTTTGACGCAGCTCATCAAACGCGGGATATAGTAGTTGAAAATTCGATCGCTTATCTCGCCAACGATGAAATTGGCTTAATTTTGTTGGATGTCAGTGATACCGCGAATCCTGAAGAAATCAGTCGTCTGGAAGAAATTTCGGGGGTACTAAAACTAGCCGTTCATAAAGGCTTTGTCTATCTTGCGGACTATAATAATGGATTTTATGTGATTGACGCCACCACTCCGTCTAATCTTGTTGTGGGTTCACAGTTCCTGAGTGATTATAATGTCAATGATATCATCGTAAAAGATAATTACGCCTATGTCGCTCACGGAGGCGGGATTACTATCTTTGATGTAAGTGATCCCGGAAATCCTTTAGAAGTCGGTTTTACTGATTTTACGCAATATTCAGCGCGATTAGAAAAGAACGGAGATTACCTGTATTCATTAAGTAGTTCTGGTACAGCTGCCGAACTCGATATCTTTGACATCAGCGATCCCACGAACCTGATTCATAAGGGCACTCAGAGTATTACCGGAGATTTCGGGATCGATCTTGCTGTAAATGATGAGAATGCATTTGTCCTGACACAGGGGCAGTTTCAGGTTTTTAGTATGTCGGATCCCTACCATCTCTCTGATCAGGGAACTTACACCATAGACCCAGATCCTATTGAGACCGCGATAACTGGTGATATCATACTCAATGGTGACCATTTGCTGCTCTCTGATAACCGGGGCATATTTCGAATTTATGATATAAGTAATCCGGCAGTACCGGCAGAATTGTACGCGGTGAATACTCCTGGTTCCGTCTATTCTATAAATATCAATACCCAAGAAATATACTTAGCAGATGGTAAATGCGGCTTTTCGATTTATTTCTGGGATCTGATTTCAAATATCACGGAACAGATTTATCACCCGGTGTCCTTAAAATTGCTGCCCAATTATCCTAATCCGTTCAATCCGGTGACGGTAATTCCGTATGAAATTCCGGAAAGCTCTCAGGTTGTCCTGCAAGTTTTTGATATTCTTGGTAAAAAGGTGGCGACTATTGTGAACGCTTATCAGAATGCCGGCAGGCATGAGGTAAGTTTCGACGCATCTGATCTATCTTCGGGCATTTATTATTATACCATTAAATCGAACGCAGGTATAAAAACGAGTAAGATGATTTTGCTCAAGTAAGAAATAAGTTAAAAATCTATGCGTCCGGCATTTTTTAGATATTGATAAGCGCGCATTATTCCGATGATGGCCAGGGCATCTTTTATTTCAAAATTGATGACCATCTGCCAGGCATCACGGAAGGGGAGCATCTTAACCTGTAAATCCTCCGTGTGATCCGGTTTTGGTATGCCATTGGTCAGATCCTCCGCCAAATAAATATACCCGATTTCGTCGGTGAAACTATTACTGGTGTAAAGCGTATCGAGGAACGTCCATTTTTTCGCGGTAAGCCCTGTCTCTTCCATCAATTCCCGTTTTGCCCCGTCAAGAGTGTCCTCATCATCCAGACCGCCGCCCTCGGGAATTTCCCATGAATAAGTCTTTAAGGTGTATCGGTATTGTCCCACAAGATAGGTTTGCAGATCATCTGTCAAAGGGACAATGCCGATCGCCGGCTTTGCCTCCACAACACTGTAAATTCCGTTTGATCCGGTTGGTGTGATAACCTGATCTTCACGTAAACGAATCCAGTTATTCTTATAGATTTGTTTTGTTTTGAGAGTGGTCCAGGGATTTCTCATCTTTAATTTTTCCGTTTTTATGATCGATACCATTCAGTTAAATGTCCAAGTCTCAAAATATTTAATAAATAAATTTTATTCAACTAAATTCGGGCCGGGAAGAAAAAGGTTCACATCTGACAAAAAAATACCTTTTTCCCTTTAGAATTCAATGTGATTTTATCAAGTTTATTATTTATTAATATTAATTCTGTTCCTTCTATTCAGTGTAAATGAAAATATAGATGTCGGGGAGATTATGATTGAAAAAATGATCGAATGCGTACCTAATTTTTCAGAAGGGCGTAATCAGGATATTATTAAACAGATTACAGATGCAATCGAATCCGTAGATGGAATACGATTGCTTGATGTGGATCCCGGTCCGGATATGAACCGGACAGTGGTGACATTTGTCGGCGCGCCGGATGGGGTTAAGGAAGCCGCTTTCCGGGCTATAAAGAAGGCCTCGGAGCTTATTGATATGTCGAAACACAACGGCTCGCATCCAAGAATGGGCGCGACGGATGTCTGTCCGTTTGTGCCCGTAAGCGGTGTGACGATAGAAGAATGTGTTGAACTGTCGAAAGAGGTCGCGTCACGTGTCGGCGATGAGCTGAAAATTCCGGTTTATCTGTATGAAAAGTCAGCTCAAAAACCCGAACGTCAGAATCTGGCAATTATACGGAAGGGAGAGTATGAAGGCCTGCAGGAAAAAATCAAAAAACCGGAATGGAAACCGGATTATGGGCCGGTGGAATTTAACGCCCGCTCCGGCGCGACGGTGATCGGAGTTCGTGAATTTTTAATTGCCTACAACATCAGTTTGAATACACGTGAGGAAAAATTCGCCACGGATATCGCCTTTGAATTGCGTGAAAAAGGACGTTCAGCCCGCAGGGGTAACACCGAACCCTTTTATTTTAAGGGAATGGAAATCTTAAAATACAGCAAAGAAAATTTTCCCTGCGGTACCTGTGGATTTGATGGAAAAAATATGGAAGAGACGGTTAGTCACTGTAAAACAGAGCATGATTATGACCTGAAAGCACTGCTTTTATTAAACGGCATCGATCCTGAAAATCCGGATGGCCAGTCGGTTAAAAAACCGGGATTGTTTGATTATTGCAAGGCGATTGGCTGGATGGTGCCGAATTATGGCAGAGCGCAAATATCGATCAATTTAACGAACTATAAAGTTACTTCGACGCATCATGTGCTCGAAGCCACACGAAAACTCGCAGCGGAACGTGGACTGGTTGTGACCGGTAGCGAGATTGTCGGGATGGTTCCTTACCCGGCATTGCTGGAAACCGGTAAATATTATCTAAAGAACCAGTCCCGCTCAGTTGGTGTGCCGGTACGCGATATTCTGGAAACCGCCGTTCAGTCGTTGGGATTGCGTGATGTGGCGGATTTTGATATCGATGAAAGGGTGCTCGGTCTGCCAAAAAATTTGGATAACGCGCTTGTTGAAATGAAGTTAACAGATTTTATCGATGAAGTTTCCCGTGAGTCTCCCGCGCCGGGAGGCGGATCTATCGCCGCGCTGGCCGGTTCTCTGGGGGCTTCGCTTTCCTCAATGGTTAGTAATCTGACATCCAATACCCGCGGCAGTGAAGATGTGGATAAGATACTGAACGACGCGGCCGCGAAAGCCCAGGACATTAAGAATATACTTGTCAAAGCCATCGATGATGATACAAACGCGTTTAATGCCTATATGGAGGCAAGGCGTCTCCCCGGAAAGACAGATGAAGAAAAAAAAGTTCGATTGGACGCGATGCAGAGCGGCTTGAAACAAGCAGTGATGGTACCGCTGCAGACGGCAAAACTAAGTTTTGAAGCGATTAAAATTGCAGACACGGTTGTGGCTTACGGAAATCCAAACTCAATTACGGATGTGGGGGTCGGCGCGCATATCGCGTTCACCGGTGTCAAGGGCGGCATTTATAATGTGCTTATCAATCTGAAGGATATAAAAGACAAGAATTTTGTTGAAGAGATGAAAGCAGCCTGTACCGGGCTTGAAAAAGACGCCCGTTCAATGCTGGATACGATACTTAAAAAGGTTGAATCGGCCATCGCGTAAAATCTTCCGAAATTTTAATTATAACCGCATCCGTCCGCCGGGTGCGGTTTCTTTTTTATGAATTATATATTATATTCCGTCTGCAGGCGTGACAGGAGCACCCTGGCGCGGGATCGGAGTAATTATAGATTTTGGGGTATAAGAGTGAATTTAGATAATATAATCACAGAAAAATACAATCAGCTGAATTCGCGGAGTTTTATTGAGTTCAATGAAGATGAACTCGATGAATTCCGTCCTGATCAGATTGAACATATTGTAAATGTTTTTCACGGACAGGCTTTAATGAAATTGCCGGAGACGGAAATCCGGTTTTTCGAATGGCTTAAAACAGCTGATCGGCCGACATGGAACGATCTCTGGGGTGACGAGGAAGATATGTATCTGGTTAGTATTGATTTGCTTCCTCAATTCCTAAAGGGTAAAAACGGTTTCCCCATATGTGACTTGATTAATGAGCCAAATTACTGGTTTGCGGAACGACACATAAAACCGGCAGGCAGAGAGGCGTTGGAAAAAATTCTCACAAAGTTAAATGACAATAAAAAACTGAATGCAGAAGAATTATTTCTTTTTGAAATGACAATGGCGCCCATAGATATCTGGCATTTTTGTTATCGGTATAAAATTCATTTGAAGATGATAAAGGACACCATCGAAGAGATGGTTTATAAGGGTTGGCTGGTACATTTGACAGACAGGGAAGATTTGGTAAAATATCTGGATGTGTGAAATCCGGTCAGTCACGGGTATAAAAATGTGCAGTATATAAATAAAAAAAGCCGCTTGAAGCGGCTTTTTTTATTAGGAAAAATACATCATTTTGGTGTCGGATGCGCGATTTTTGCGCTTGCGGCTTTGAAATCAAATGGTTTATGAAATGGATTTTCTTCATTGTGGCAAGTTACGCAAAGTTTTTCATCAGGAACGATGAGTCCGTTTGCCAAAGAAGCTTCATGATCTTTCATAATTTTCATGCTTTTATATTCACTGCCGGGGCCGTGGCACGATTCACATGAAACACCTTCTTCAACAGTGATGGTTGCTTCGAGAAGGGATTTATCAACCGATGCGGCTGTCGAATGGCACTTTAAGCAGCTTGGATCTTTGGCAGGGTCAGCAATATTATTCTTTTTTGCAAATTCAAGAGATTTTTCATTGCTAAGCGCCTCAAAGGCTTTCGCGTGCGGACCTGCAGCCCAGATATCATACTGCTTGCCGCTCTTGGTCGTATTGTGGCAGGTTTTACATTTTTTGGCGCCTACATATTTGAACTCGCCTTCACCGGCGAATACAGTGTAAGACATAAAAGTCAGGACCATTAATAAAGCCGTTAAAAGGGTTCTTTTCATAATTTTTCCTCCAGATGGTTTGAATTTTAGTACAAGGCTAATGAGAAATGTAACTATCTAAAAATACTCAGGCAAGACATTTTTTATTTTATTTGTGAATTATTTAATATAAGTTTATTGACGATAAATAAGTGAAGTATTGTAACGTCGAATTTTATAAAAATCCATGTTTCTAAAATAAAATATTGGTATATTATAAAAAAAATGATGATTCTTAGATATATCGTATGCTAAATATAAATCCGATATCGGGTCAAGGGGAGAAAACTGATTTTCGTGGTTTGAACACACAATTTATTATCTATTTCCTCTTGTTCTCATATATACCTCTTTTTTTCTTCAGCATTGTTGGATATTATCTTAATAAAGATATTATTCGCAAGGTTTATGAAAAAAGTTTATTAGAAACAAATAAGTCAGTTGCTGGCCGTGTTGAAGATTTTATCTCTTCCAAAAAGGAGGTAATCTTAAATTTATACGACGTCAGTCTTGACGTGAACTCAACTTTTAATCCTGATCATTTTGGACTTTCATTAAACCAGTTAAAAGAATTTGATTTGATATTTTTTATGCACAACAATGAAAGTTACCTGGTTAAAGGCATCAGTTCCGGCTATGCCAATGAAATCAGGAATCTGGATTATTTGAATGAATCTGCTGTTTTTCTTGAATCCAGAGAACTTTTCATTATCAGAATAAGCCCCGGAAAAGATCAGGTCGTATATGCAGGATTTGGATCATCCCAGATGCAGAAAATACTAAAATCGTTTAATAATGAGAGTGATCATACGATCATATTGCGGAAATCCGGACTGATCATTTCCGCCGGTTCAGTGGATAAAATTACCGAGGCAGAACAGAAAGAATCAGTATCAAAAAAACCGAAGGATTCATTTGATGAAATTTTTTATGATCCGCCATATATCCAGCAGGAGTCGCGTATTGGCAATGATTGGACAGTGCGATCCACAAAATTTGCCAGCGGATTTTATAAAGAGCTGAGAAAATTTCTTATCGAAATTATAGTTGCTAATATCCTTATCGGGATTTTAATGCTTGCCAGCGCGCTCTTTCTTGCGCGCCGTGTTACGACTCCCATACGTTCACTGGTCTCGGCTGTGCATAAAATAAGTAAAGGGGATCTGAAAAGGCCGATCCGCATTGAAAGCAAAGATGAGATAAAGATACTGGCCGATGAATTTGAACTGATGCGCCAAAAACTGCTTGAATCTTATACGAATCTCGAGATAAAAATCGAGGAGAGAACAAAAGCGCTAAAAGAGGCGCAATTTCAGATATCGCATCAGGAAAAGATGGCAAGTCTCGGATTAATGGCCGCCGGGATCGCTCACGAAATAGGAAATCCGTTGACCGGTATATCCTCAATGGCACAGATTATAAAAAGAAAAAGCACGGATCCCAAATTAATTGAATATCTCGATACAATTCTTAAAAATACTGAACGGATATCAAAAATTGTAAGGGAGTTGGTTGATATCGCCAAACCCTCGAGTTATGAAGCCGGCATTGTAAATCTGAACGATATTATACATAACGCTGCTGAATTTGTGAAATACGACCGACGATCAAAAAATGTAAATCTGGAACTGGAACTTGATCCGGAACTTCCTGAACTTCATCTTGTCGCCGATCAGCTGCTACAGGTTTTTATAAATGTGCTGATTAATGCAGTTGACGCTCTCACAGAACAAAATGATAAAATCATTATCAGGTCATTTCTTAACGGGAATGATGTAAAAGTTCAGTTTGAAGACAATGGGGTCGGAATTCCTGATGAACATCTAAAAAAGATATTTGAACCGTTTTTTACAACCAAAGAAGTAGGAAAAGGCACCGGTCTCGGTTTATCGGTTAGTTACGGGATCATTAAAAATTTCAACGGGAGAATTGATGTGAAGAGTACGCCGGGCAAAGGCAGTAT
>JBFXGD010000165.1:0-8248 GCA_050178385.1 Calditrichaceae bacterium | reverse complement strand
AATTGAACCAAATCAACTAAATCAGCTGCTGCATCCCACTTTTGATCCAAAAGCGACCAAAAACGTCATTGCTAAAGGGTTACCCGCATCTCCCGGAGCAGCGACAGGACGCATCGTGTTTCATGCCGATGACGCAGAAGAATGGGCAGCTGGCGGTGAAGCAGTGATTCTTGTTAGAATTGAAACATCTCCGGAAGATATCGGCGGCATGAATGTCGCTAAAGGTATTCTTACGGCTCGCGGCGGAATGACCTCACATGCGGCTGTAGTAGCGCGTGGAATGGGTAAGTGCTGTGTCGCCGGTAGCGGTGCGCTGAGAATCAATTATAAAGTGCAAACCATGACCGTGGACGGCAAAGTCTATAAAAAAGGTGACTGGATCTCACTGGATGGTTCGCTGGGTGAAGTAATCGAAGGAAAAGTACCCACCACTCAACCTGAACTTTCCGGTAATTTTGGTAAATTGATGTCATGGGCTGATGAAGTAAGAAGATTAAAAATTCGCACAAACGCGGATACTCCGCATGATGCAGGTGTGGCACGCGATTTCGGCGCTGAAGGTATCGGATTATGCCGTACAGAACACATGTTCTTTGAAGGCGATCGAATTAAGGCGGTCAGAGAGATGATTTTAGCGGACGACGAAGCAGGGCGACGTAAAGCGCTTGCCAAACTGCTTCCATATCAACGGGACGATTTCTATGGGATTTTTAAAGCGATGCACGGACTGCCCGTAACCGTAAGAACACTTGATCCGCCTCTGCACGAGTTCCTGCCTCATGATGATGATAATCAGGCGGAAATGGCCAGAGAAATGGGAATCAGTCTTGAAGAAGTAAAGGCAAAAGTCGATGCTCTTCACGAATTCAACCCGATGCTAGGCCATCGTGGCTGCCGTCTCGGTATATCCTATCCTGAAATCACCGAAATGCAGGCCCGCGCGATTCTGGAAGCCGCCTGTAAGCTTAAAAAGGAAGGCGTGGAAGTGTATCCTGAGATCATGATTCCTTTGATCGGAACGAAGGCTGAGTTCGCAAATCAAAAACAAGTGGTCGTAAGAGTTGCCGAAGAAGTTCAGAAGGAGATGAATGTAAAAGTCGATTATCTTGTAGGAACGATGATTGAAATTCCAAGAGCAGCTCTGACGGCAAACGAAGTCGCCGAAGAAGCGGAGTTTTTCTCTTTCGGTACAAACGATCTTACACAGATGGCTTTTGGATTCAGCCGTGATGATGCCGGTAAATTTCTGAAAGAATATGAAGATAAAAAAATCCTGCCGGAGGATCCGTTCCAGACACTTGATCAGAGTGGTGTCGGACAGCTGGTTGAAATGGGACTGAAAAAAGGACGCCAAACAAAACCGGACCTGAAGGTAGGGATTTGCGGTGAACACGGCGGCGACCCGAAATCCATAGAATTCTGTCACCGTATAGGTTTGAACTATGTAAGTTGTTCGCCTTACCGTGTACCAATAGCACGTCTTGCGGCCGCTCAGGCAGCTCTCGATAAGTAGTAGATTCAACAAAAAAGCCACCGTTTTCGCGGTGGCTTTTATTTCGTTGAGGAAACTTCCAGGTTTCAGGAAATGATTCTATCTTCCCGCCTGAAAATTTCCTCTTTTTTTTTATTCATTATAATTATTATCTTATCACATAGTTGTGATTGCTCGCACGTAAGAGAAGAAAATTTGTAATTTATGAAAAGAATACTCCTTGTCCACACCGGCGGAACCTTTGGAATGGTGCCCGCAGAACCCAAAAGTATCCTGGCTCCGGGAAATTTTCAAAGCCAGATTCTGATAAACGTCCCGGAAATTGTAAATATTGCGGATATCGATGTTGAGATCCCGTTCAATCTTGACAGTTCAAATATCGGGATAAAAGAGTGGCAAATTCTGACGGAGCTGATTAACGCGAGAATGGATGATTATGATGGATTTGTTATCATTCATGGTACAGATACTATGGTTTACACAGCAGCCGCTCTTTCATTTACTTTGAGAAATCTCAACAAACCCGTAATTCTTACCGGAGCGCAGCGTCCATTATCAAAATTACGATCAGACGCCAGAACGAACCTGATCGATGCCGTGGAGCTGGCAACCATGGATATTTTTGAAGTGCTTATCGTATTCGGACAAAAAATTGTTCGGGGCACCAGGGCAAAAAAAGTAAGCATCAGCAGCTATGACGCATTTGAGTCGCCGAATTTTCCTTTAATAGGTGAAATTGGACTCAACATCAAATTAAACAAACTGCTTTTGTACAAATCCGCGGCAAAATACAGCTTTCTTCCCGGATTCAATCAGAAAGCGTTAATCGTGAGTATCGTGCCATCACTCAAACCTGAATATTATTTTCCCATGTTAGAAAATGATATAGAAGCCTATATTTTTACCGGATTCGGAGCAGGCAATCTCCCCAATACGGAGCCGAATTGGATACCGTTTATACAGAATGCGGAAAAGCTGGGCAAATCGGTTTTTATCTGTAGCAATTCAATGCATGGTTCAGTAGATTTATCATTATATGAGAGCGGCCAGAAAGCCCTTGAAGCAGGCGCGGTGGGGCTTGCGGATATGACAATTGAATCCGCTTATATAAAATTGTTAAAAATATTGAATATAACCGATATTCCGGGCGAAATAGTATCTCTTATGAATGAAAACTGGGCGGGTGAAATTTAATATGTGGCACTTTTTTAGGAAAGAATACGCGAAGGTTGTTTTTTCATCAGATTACATTTATGGACTGCCGACTTCAGGCGATCATCAAACTTTTGATATCATGAAGTACAAAAAAATAAGAGATAAGCTGGTTGCGAAAAAATTGTTGAAAAGAAGAAATGTCCTTCGTCCCGATTTATGTTCGTATGAAGATCTAAAACTTGTCCATACAGAAAAGTATCTGAAATCATTGCAGGATCCACAGAATGTCAGTCAGATTCTGAAGCTTGGCATCGTTAATCCCTGGGATAACTTCATCCTGGAATATTTCCGGGCTGTAACGGGTGGTACTTTAATGGCGACCGCATATGCTCTGAAATGGAATAAACCAACTTTTAATCTGGGCGGCGGATACCATCATGCGCACCCGGATAAGGCGGAGGGATTCTGCCTGATTAACGATGTGGCGATAGCCATACAGAAATTCCGGCATTTGCACCGCGCGAAGAAATTTATGATTATTGATCTTGATTATCACCAGGGTAACGGCAATTTGCTTTACTTTAAGGACGATCCGGATGTTTTTACATTCTCCATGCACGCAAATACCTGGGTGGAGATCGAAGGAAAGTGGAATCAGGATATTTTGCTTCCCCAAAACTGTGACGATGATACATATCTTGATATTCTCGAGCAACAGTTATCGGAATCGTGTATGGCTTTCAGACCTGATGCGGTTTTCTACATCGCCGGATCAGATCCCTATGAAAAAGATTTACTTGCGGATATGAAAATTACCCGGAAAGGGATGTTGAAAAGGAATCTATATGTCTATCGGAAAGTTAGAAAAAGAAATATACCTTTAATTGTGATAGCCGGGGGTGGCTATGGAGCGGACAGTTGGGAAGTATATTATGATTTTATTGAATACTGCTTACAAAATAAATATTGAAATGAATAAAAAATGAGTTTTAAAATACAAAAAAAATATTGGCAGGTTGCTAAAAAACTGACAACTGCGCAGCTGCAAAAGGAAAATTCCAACCAGTCCTTTCTGATAGAAGAAGATTTTTTTAACATAGATATAGGAAAAAGAGGACATAGTTTTTTCCTGGGATATTATTCAAAGGCGGGAATTGAACTTGCATTAGAAAAATATGATGTGAAGCAAATTCTGAGAGAAAAGGGATTCGAAAAACTTGTCCTTAATCTGGATACAAATGATCCTTACCGACACCGAATGACAATCTATGACAAAGTTCAGGATCCTGATAAGATGTTGTTTGAGCTGATTTTAAAGAAAGAGCGGATTCAGATCGATATGCCGTTTAAAACTGACTTAAACGGCAAAACATTTGAGACAATCGCAATTGAATGGATGTGTATGCAAAATCCATATAAAGATTTCACACCTGCAAAACCGATATTGCCCGGTCAGCGATTTCCCGGTCTGGGTATGGCATCCAAGGCGGTCGAATTGCTTATAATAATTTCCTGGCGCCTTAAACTGGCCGGTCTGGTAAATATTCCCCAGCATTTCCATAATGCCTTCCTTTATTCGAAGGTATTTTATTATATAGATCCGCTGGATCAGGCTAAATTGATTGCCATGATAAGAGATACAAAAAACTACCCTCTGGAGAAAGTAGCCTGGGCAATGGAATATGATGCTGTCACTGACTTGAAAACCGGTCAGCCCGCAGAATGGTTTATTTCCAAACAAATTATACCGCTTGATTCCCGACTGAAAAAATTATTTAATTCAAGAGCATACAGGCAACTGGTGAAAAAAGAAGCAGAAAATTATAAATACAAACTTGACATACAAAAATATCTCGACGATGAAAAAAATAGGAGTAATAAATGAAGTTAAAAGCCACACAATTACGCAAAGGAATGATCATTATATATAACGAGGACCTATTTGTCCTTACCGATGTCATGCATATCACACCGGGAAAGGGACAGGCCTCCGTTCAGACAAAAATGAAAAATATCAAGACCGGTACAAACGCGGAAAACCGTTTCCGTTCGGATGAAACTGTTGAGAAGGCGAATTTAGAAAACCGTGTCATGGAATATCTCTATGATGATGGACAGCATTATTATTTTATGGACAAAGAAACATTCGAGCAGATCCCGCTTACTTCAGAGTTACTGGGTGAAGCGCATCTATACATGCTTCCGAATATAGAGGTGGATGTAAGTTTTTATAATAATGAAGCCCTGGGTGTGGAATTACCAAACACGGTTGATCTGAAAGTCGTTGAAACTGAACCAATAATGAAGACGGCCACTATAACATCATCCTATAAACCAGCAACTCTGGAAACCGGACTAAAGGTGCAGGTGCCGCAATTTATATCGGAAGGTGAAGTGATCCGAATCGATACGCGTGACGGGAAATATCTCGAAAGAGCAAAATAATAATTATTCATACCGGGTGTAAAAACCCGGTATTTTTTTCTTGTTTTCCCCAAATGTGTAATTTCCTGTAAACATATTTTACCTGTAAAAATAACAGCAGTTTTTCCAGATTTAGAATTTATCGGATTCAACGACCGGAAGGCTCTTGCCATGTCTCGCTCAAACAAATCAACCTATATTTGCAACGCATGCGGATATCAAACCCAGCGCTGGCTCGGAAGATGTCCCGAATGCCTGAGCTGGAGCAGCCTGGAGGAACATATTGAAAAAAGCCGGGCAGGGAATACGGGAGACCGATCAAATAAAACAACTGAGCTTATCCCTTTAACAGAGAAAAGAAACACAGATGAAATCCGTTTTATGACGGGTATATCAGAGCTGGATCGTGTCCTGGGAGGCGGAATTGTTCAGGGGGCGCTCATCATGATCGGTGGTGACCCAGGTATTGGAAAATCCACCCTCATGCTGCAGATGCTAAACAAAATTTCGGTCAAACAGAAATGTGTTTACATCTCAGGTGAGGAATCCCTTGAACAGATACAGGACAGAGCTGAGCGCATAGGATTTAACAATAAGAATATCTATTATCTGAGCGAAACAAATATGGAAGACATGACCCGGTCTCTGGAAAAGGAAAATCCGGCTTTGGTCATAATCGATTCCATACAAACCATCAGCAGCGAAGAAATTGACGGAATTCCGGGAAACAGCAGTCAGCTGCGCTATTGTACCGCAAAGCTGCAACATTTCGCCAAAAACAATAAAATTCCGGTATTTATTGTAGGACATGTGACAAAAGACGGATCTATCGCCGGTCCAAAAATTATTGAGCATATGGTGGACACGGTTCTCTATTTTGAGGGTGATAATAATCATGATTACCGGATATTGCGGTGCATTAAGAACCGATTTGGAGCGGTGAATGAAATCGGGATTTTTCAAATGCAGAAGACCGGACTTGAACCGGTCCCAAATCCATCGGAATTGTTCCTGAATAGCGGTGAACATGATCGCCAGGGAACCACCGTCATTGCCGTTATGGAGGGCAACAGACCGCTGCTTGTGGAGATTCAGGCGCTGGTGACAAAAACACAATTTGGGATGCCGCAAAGAACTTCGACCGGATTTGATCAGCGAAGAATCAATCTTTTACTCGCGGTACTTGAAAAAAAGTACGGCAAACCTTTTGGGTTTCATGATGTTTTTATCAAAACAGCCGGTGGCTTGCGCATAGATGAACCGGCCGCAGATCTTGGTATTTGTATGGCTTTAATATCCAGCCTTCAGGAAAAGGCGACTGATCATCGAACAGTATTTATCGGCGAGGTGGGATTAAACGGCGAAGTCCGCGGCGTGAGTTCGCTTCAGGAACGGGTCAATGAGGCTGAAAAACTGGGATTTAAAAACATTGTCATTCCACGGGTAAAAAAATCTCCGGCGGTAAAAATATCAACACTTTATCAAATCTCCAGATTGGATGAGGTGTTCAAGCACTAAAAATTCGATCCAAATTGCCTGCCTGTATTCCTTTTTAAATAACCAATGCCATTATGGCGCACACATATGCCATAAATACCGATAGAATGAACTAGTGACATATCCCCGTTTTTCTAAATTTCCGGCATTAGTGTTGGTAAATTATTAAATAACTATTACTTGTCGATTGTTAATTGTTTTTGGCACGCATATTGTCCTATAGAAACCAAAACCAATAATAATTGATAAATTGATATCAACGCAGGGAGACAAAATGAACAGGTTAAGATTAAATTCAATCGGCAATTTTATTTCACCGTCGCTTAATGACGGGAATATTCTTAGTGATTTTTTTGGTACAGAAGTTGGAGATCTTCGTTTTCAGGATTTTAAGCCACCGGTGAATGTGCTGGAAAACGACGATGCGTTTATTATGACTTTTGAAATTCCGGGTGTGGAGAAAAAAGATGTGAATATTACCTTTAAAAACGATGTGCTAACTGTTAACGGAGAAAAAAAAATCAATAGTAAAGCTAACAGGGCGGTCTTTCATCAATTCGAAAGAAAAAACGGAAAATTTCAGCGGGCTTTTTACATCAATGAAAAAATTGATCCGGAACGCATTGATGCAACTTTCAGTGCAGGAGTACTGACGATAGAATTGTCAAAAGCGGAAGAAGTGAAACCAAAAGAAATAAAGATTAATTAATTTATTCAAACCGATAATTGGGAGAAGCAGGTCATTGGGCCTGCTTTTTTTATTTACAGTTCAGCAATCAATTCATGATTAAAATTAGTTGCGGAATATAAAACTATTTATGTAACTTAAAACAATATATTTATAAAGTGTCTATGATGTTTAAAACATTGACAAAGGAATAAATATGAACTTTGGATTAACCGAATTAATCATCATTTTTGCTATTATTATACTTCTTTTCGGAGCAAAAAGACTCCCTGATCTGGCAAAAAGCCTTGGATCAAGCATCAAACAGTTCAAAAAAGGCGCCAGTGAAGAAGATGAGGAAGAAAAATAAATTGCTCATCTGACTTTGTGGCATAATTTTTAATACATCCTTCCAGTAACTCATTTTCCTATATTTAAAAAAATCAACGATTTACGTACTTTTCTAAATTGGCACTGTTATTGCAACTCCTGAAATAAACTACAGACGGAGGTATAAATGAATTTTGAAAATTATACGATAAAAGCCCAGGAAGCTTTACAGAAAGCGAGTCAGATCGCGAGTGAGAATGAACACCAGCAAATTGAACCAGAACATCTTTTGAAGGCACTGGTCATTGATCCGGATGGTGTTGTCAATGCGACCATAAGAAAATATGGTGTTCCGGTTGATTTGATACTCAATAAACTTGATGAAATATTGAAAAAAATGCCCAGAGTTTACGGCGGCGCGGCAGGCAATGCCTACTTTGGGAACCGGCTGCAGCAAATTTTTCGCGATGCCGGAAGCGAAGCCCTCGCGTTACACGATGATTTCATAAGCACTGAACACATGTTTTTATCGATAAGCGCTGAAAAAACCGGAAAAGCGGCTGAATTATTGGGATCCGTAGGCTTAAACAAAGAGATGATCCTAAAGGCTCTGCGAGAAATCAGGGGCAAACAGCGTGTAACCGACCAGAATCCTGAAGCAAAATATCAGGCTCTGGAAAGAT
>JBFXGD010000164.1:0-8263 GCA_050178385.1 Calditrichaceae bacterium | reverse complement strand
ATATTTCAACCGGGCCGAACATATTTTCCTCATCATAGCGGCTGATGATGATCTCTTTCTTACCATCGTGATCGAGATCCGTGCTTTTATTCAGCATATATCCGGCAGGTATGGTCCAGTCAACCTTATTAAATGTTTCTTTTGTGATGATCGTCTTGTTTTCAAACGTATAAAATGCCCCGTCATTATTGTCAATTGTTTTTAGACCGCTGTAATTCATCGCTTCTATAAAGAATTCATACCTGCCGTTAAAATCAAACTGGTTTAGCTTAATACGGTGATTACGTGTCTCATAACCCGATTCTGAGATAATATTAAAAAACGGATCATTAAATTTTCGAAGATAAATTCTGGATGTCGTAATTTCATCGGTTTCATACGTGATTAACTGAGCGGAAACAGAACCGTCATACAGATTTGTTTTTTCAACCTTAAGAATAACCGGCGGAGTACGGTCAATTTTAACGGCAACGCGCTGTTCAATTGTTTTTCCGGTAGTCAGATTCATGGAAATACGGATTGTTAAGGTTGTGTCTTTCATGGATTTTGTACTGATAAATCCTATTGTGTCTTCGAAAACCTGGCGGGCCGGCCAGCTCCCGATCCCAATCCATGAATCGGGATTTATACCGATTCCATAATCCAATGTCACATTTCTGATGTCCGGATGGACCGCGCTGCCGCTGATCCATATTGTGTCGCCCGCGGTACTTGTATTGGGAAGCGGATTTGAAAGCTGCAGGATGCCCGCGTTACCGGTTTCAACAGCTTCCGCGGCGGCAACCCTTCCCGCGCCGCTGAATATATCCCAGCCGGAAGTTAATATATCCTTTGCAGATGACGTCAGTACATTTCGCACCCGCGCGGCAGAATATTCGGGATGAACTGAAAGTATAAGTCCCGCTATCGCCGAGACAACCGGTGTGCTGAAGGATGTGCCACTGGGGGAATTGTATCCCCCGCCGATTGCGGTGCTGGTCATATTCACGCCCGGAGCAACAAGATCGATACTGCTGCCAAAATTTGAAAATCCGGCTAGATTGTCTTTTTCGTCAGAAGCGCCGACAGCAATCGTTTCTCTCAAACCCGAGGGATAGTGAAGCTCATCGCTCGCGCTGTTCCCGGATGAGGCTGTCATTATGACATCTTTATCATAAGCATAGGCAATGACATCCTTCAAAAATCGCGAAATTACTATGTCGCCAAAACTCATATTGATAATTCTCGCGCCGTTCTCCACCGCGTAAATTATCGCCCGGGCAACATCATCTTCTTCAAGATACCCGCTCGCGGTTCCTGCTCTCAGATTCATAACCCTAAGACAGGGAGCAAGTCCCGCTATCCCGGTTCCATTATTTGATTTCGCGGCAATAATCCCGGCGATTTGGGTACCGTGCCCGCTCATAAATTCATCCATAGGATCATTGTCGGGATCAATATAATCTCCCGCATCAATAAATCGTGGCGCATCTGTAAAATCCCATCCGATAACATCATCAACAAAACCGTTTCCATCATCGTCAAGCCCGTTCATATCACCTGAATCCAGAATGCCGTTTTGGTTGAGATCTTCAAATTGATTCACCCAGAATATGCCTTCAAGATCAGGGTGATTATAATCTATTCCTGTATCGATCAGAGCGACAATTATATCCGGATTCCCCATTGTCACATTCCATGCGGAGGCGATATCAATCTTTCTGCGATACCATTGTTCCGGGAGAAGCGGATCATCCTCAGTCTGATCTACCCTGAATCGTCCAACGGGCTCAAAGGAGTCGATTATCTGATCTGCCAGCAGCTTATTGACAAAATCCAGATCATCTATTCCGGATGAGTTCAGGATCAGCCATTTTTTTAAGATATCAGGGCTCTTTTCAAATCGGATAATTTCATGTGCCTGAGGCAGCTTCCCTTGTCCAATATTATATTTTTGCAGAGAAGGCAGATTTGCCCAGTTATCGGTAATAATAGATTTTTTATACGAAAGGCCGTGATCCGTGAGACGGATAAAAAAGTCACCGGCAGATGCTGTCTGAATCGCGATGCAAAAAATCAGAAATGATTTAATTAATTTCGACATAGAATAATTTCATCTCAAAACTGGAGAATATTCATGAAACCTTCTCCGCAGGCATTTTAGTCAGGATTGAGCTCCTATAAGTCTTTCAAGAAAATCGATTTTTTTGATATATCGCTGATTTTCAGGAAATCTTTTAGAAAGTTCTATAAACACATGTCTGGCTTCATAAAATTTTCTCTGCGCGATCAAAATTTCGCCGAAGGTCGGGGTTATCAGACTTGGATTAGAAATTATATCTTCAATGGTTACCGTGTCATCTTCGTTGAGTTCTTCATTATAATTCACGGGATTTTTTTCAGGGAATTCCGAATTAATCTTATCTGAAGCGCCGTAGCGGCTTTTAAAATCGAATCCTGAGATATCCTCAAGGATGTCATCCCCTTCATCTTTAGTCCTGGCAGGGTGATCTGTCTCCAGAAAATCATGCTGATTGAGTTCTTCATTGCCCGGAACGGTCTGATCATGAAATTTATCGAGATCATCTTCAACATTTGAAGATTGCTGACCGGAATTATCGAAATTGGATTCGGATGCATTCTGCGATTCATCCGGCCGGTCATCCTGTTTCTTTTCCATAAATATTATTGAAGTATCAAGAATCGGTCTTTCTTCAGCAGGAAGCTCCTGTTCCGGATGAATCTCATTTTCATCATCAACACTTCCTATCTCAAGCCACACTTCTTCATCATCATCTTCATCGGACACTTCCTTGAACAGCCCTTCCATCAGCGTTGAAAAATCATCTTCTACATTGGCATATTGACTGAGATCCAGTTCTGCATCCTCAATTCCGGCTTCTGACAATCGATCAACGATGTTATTGGCTTCATATTCATTTTGCTTCTCATAGCCTGTTCCGTTATCCGTAGACAGCAGTTCCTGATCGCTCTCACGGATTAATTCATTCATCGCTTCATCTTCTTTTTCATCAAAAGGAATGTCAGCTTCAGGTGCGGTTGAAATCTTTTTGTCCTCATCCGGCTGAACAGGATGCTCTTCAGCCTCATCCTGCGCGGCATAGAGAACATCATATAAACCTTCCGATTTAAGAAATTCTGTCAATTCGGGATTAAGAGGATCATACATCGCTGAGCCTAAAAGGAGTTCATTACCGATTTGTTTAAGTTTCTTCTTATAATAGATATAAGCGAGAGCGTTTATTGCCTTAAGATGCCCGGGAGCGTAGGTAATAGTTCTTTCAAATTCGCTTTTCGCGTCATCAAGCCGGTCGAGGACCTGATAACATTTGGCGAGAATAAAATGACCTTCGGAATAAAAAGGAAATTTCTTTACACCGCTTTCACAGAGTTTGAGAGCATCCTCGGCCGCATTCCCTTCAAGTAGTTTTGACGCCTTATGCGCGAAGAGTATAGAATCACCCCCCGCTGACTTAAACAAATCTTCGATATTTGACATTAAACTCTCCCCGGTTCAAATCACCATGACGCCAGAGTCATATTGACGATGTCTTCCGTAATCTGCTGAATGGCATCACCAATCGCCTGATCCCTTTCATCCTGTCCCCCGCTGCTTTCCATAAGTCCGTAATGACTGACGGTCTTATCGTACATTACTTTGGATTGCTTTATATCTTCACATTTTACCTTTACGTTCACATAAATCTGATAATCTGTCACTGTTTCCCCGGCCGCCACGTTCGCGGCCTTTTGATTAATGGATGTTATGGCTCCGCTGATAATCAGATCGGCCTTAGTTTCATCAACAACTTTCAAAGTATTATCCGCGGTGAACGCTTCAACAAGGCGGTTTGTCAGCTTTTCCCTTACACCGGGATAAGCGGTGCGATCATCAAAAAGCGGCACCGATACTGCTTTAACATATGAAGGCAGAGCCCCCTTGAAAGAATAATAGCCGCATGAAGTAACCGCCATTCCAATCATAAACAACAAAAAGAACCTGATACATGACTGTGCCGGAAAGTTTCTGTATCTATTATTATCTAACTTAAGAATCATATGATTTATAACCCGTATTCTCTAATTTTTCTATATAAAGTTCGTTCACTTATTTGCAGCGTGCGCGCTGTTTTTCGTCTGCTGCCGCCGAATTTTTTTAAAGTTTCTTTAATAAGTTCACGTTCCATCCCATCGAGCGTCGTCATTTTAATTTCTTTGTCATCATTTCTGCTGTCGTCATAAAAGGACGGAAAATCATTCTCCGGATCGGAGTAACCGCGCTGGGTTAATAAATTAAGCTGCTGCTTTATCTCTGTGATATCCAATTTCAATGATATGAGTGTCCGGTAAATTAATTCCCTTTCAGCCTGATCCGGTGTTTTGTTCACTGGCACCGGTAATTTATCCGATACAATCTGGGATATTTGCATATTCAGAACAGATCTGACGTACTCTGTTTTGACAACTTCACCTCTATTGAGGATAATTGCCGTTTCCACGAAATTACGGAGTTCCCGCACATTGCCCGGCCAGTCATGTTTCATCATTAAATTAACAGCATCCGGAGAAATTCCCTTAAACTTGATACTATTTTTATTTATATAATCATCTGCAAATTTTTTTATCAGAAGCGGGATGTCTTCCTTTCTGTTTCTAAGCGGCGGAATCTCAAGCGTAATCGCTTTTAATCTGTAATACAGATCCCGGCGGAACTCATTATGAAGGACGGCTTTTTCCAGGTTTTTGTTCGTCGCGGCAATTACACGCACATTAACTTTTTGAATTTCTGTTCCGCCCACACGCATAAATTCGGCTGTTTCAAGCACTCTTAACAACTTAACCTGTGTGTTCATCGGCATTTCACCGATCTCATCCAAAAAAATTGTCCCCTTATCCGCAACCTCGAAATACCCTTTTTTCTGACCAATTGCACCAGTGAATGAACCCTTTTCGTGCCCGAATAATTCTGATTCCAGAATACCTTCGGGAATTGCCCCGCAATTCACTGACACCAGCGGCTTACCTTTTCTGTTGCTCAGCTCGTGAATGGCATTGGCCAGGACTTCTTTTCCCGTGCCGCTTTCACCGATCACAAGAACCGACAATTCAGTGGGCGCGACCAGGACAATTGTCTGAAGTAATTCATCAATCTGCTGTGACCGTCCAAAGAAGCCAATTTTTTCCTGAAGCTCCGCTATCGATAATTCTGAATCTAGGTTATTATTTTTCATTGGAATTCTAAGTTGTTTATGTTGAGGTTAATCTATAAAAAAAAATAATTTAAATCAATTCATGAACTATTCCGGGATTTACCGGAACAATTCGTTATTATTCATTTTCTTCAGCTTCTTGGATGATACGTTTTATATTCCTGCTGAATATAGGAACGGTCAAGATGGGTGTAAATCTGAGTCGTACTAATATCCGCGTGACCGAGCATTTCCTGCACCGCTCTGAGATCAGCCCCGTTTTCCAGAAGATGCGTGGCAAAAGAGTGCCTGAATGTATGAGGGTGTATTTTTTTCTTGATTCCTGCAGTTTCCGCATAAGCTCTGATTATTTTCCAGAACCCCATTCTCGACATCGGTCTGCCCCGCGCGTTCAGGAAGAGTATTCCATTCGATCTTTTGTGCTTATCAAGTATTGGTCGTGACCTGTCAATATAGCTTTTTATCCAGCGAAGCGCTGAATCGGAAATAGGCACCAGGCGTTCTTTTCTGCCTTTTCCGAATATCCGTAAAATATTTTGCTCAAAATATACATGCGCCATGGGCAATGTGAGTAACTCCGAAATACGCAGCCCGGATGCATAAATCGTCTCAAACATGGCACGGTTCCTTAATCCCAGAATATTGCGATCATCAACCGCGTTCAAAATGGCCTGAACCTCATCGAACGTCAGAACCGCAGGAAGATGCCTGGGGATTTTTGGGCGGTCAACATTTGAGGTGGGGTCATTTTCGCACATATTTTCACCGATCAGGAAACGGTAAAATCCACGGATAGCCGAAAGGTTCCTGGCGAGACTGCTTGCGGAGAGCCCCATCCTGCTCAAAATCTGTATAAACTGATGAACATGCCCGGGGGCGGCATTTTGGGGATTTTTAACTCCGGCCGCATCCAGAAAGTCAAGATAACGGCGTACATCATTAAGATATGCTTCGATGGAATTTGCGGATAAGTTTTGTTCAAAATTAAGATAACTTTTATAAAGGCGGAATGATTCTTCCATGATCTATTTTGAACTTTTTTCAAGTAAAGGCTCAGCCAGGGATAACGCGATACCGGATAACATTACTTCGGGAGCAAGTTTGGTAAAATCTCCTGAAAGCAATGCGGCATCGACATTGGTAAAAACCGAACAAGCAGCTTGTTTCTCTATAATAATCCCGGATAACCTTCTACTGTGTTCTCCGATAAAGGTAACTTCTCCAAGAACTTCACTGGCGACAAATCCGGTGCAAAAATGCAATTGCATGTGAGCATTCGGAGTGAATATAGAGATGAGATTTCCCTGTTCGGTGCCGATCGGGATATCCGGATATATTTCGATTGTTAGTTTTCTTCCTTTTTCCGTATTTAAAAGTACTGCCCTGTATTGGTCGCCTCTTTTGGCAAATTTCGTCTCTAGTACCTTCTCTATTTCAGCAAAGTGTTTTTCGGAAAATTTAAATTTCATCTTCATCCTCGTTTATTGCCGACTAAAGTCATTTACGAAAAAATTTCAAATAAGTTATTAACTTTCAGAACTGTATCTGTAACAAATGGCTCTCCATAGGCCGCCCCGATCTGAAAGCCAAAAAATTTAGCGCGTGTCTCAACAGACTCCATAAATATCCGGCTGCTAATATAGGTTTCGGGTTCATTTGATTCCGGATTATGAAACTGGCTCTCATAACTTTTGATTGCCTTCATTTTCCGGTCAAATTCATTGCTGATATCTACTACAAAAGAAGGTTCAGCCAGCGCGTGATTAAAATAATAAATCACATTTTCAGGCCTATGGGGATCTGTGCTGCTGTCTATTTTCGCCAATCCCGACTGAAAACAGGCTTCTTTTAATAACCCTGAAGCATTTACATGATCCGGATGCCGGTCTTCCCTGTAAGGTATCATAACAATCTCCGGTTTGTAAAATCGCAAAAGTTCTATTATCTTCATCCGGTTTGATTGATTATTAATAATGTTTCCATCAGGTAATCCCACATTGACGCGAATTTTTGCCTTTATAATATCAGCGGCTTTCTTCGCCTCTTCTAATCTTGTTTCCGGATTACCTCGAGTACTCAGTTCCCCGCGGGTAAGGTCAACTATTCCAACTGAATAGCCCAGATCGGCCATTTTTATCAGGGTGCCTGAACAAAAAAGCTCCACATCATCCGGGTGAGCGCCAAACGCCAAAATATTAAGATTCATCTCTTCAATCAATTTAATATCTTTATTTTATAAATTTATTAAAATCAGAGTATAATGCAATGGGAAAATTTATCGGGGAAATGTTCAAAAAATAAGGACTTAATGCGCTGGTTTAATGGGCGGCAGACTGTGTTAACATTTTCATAATTGACTTGACGATATTTCTGTCTCCTTCGTCAGGTGTATGTTGACGAAAATATTCGATGGATTTTTGTTCATCGCAATATAAACTCAGCATACCTAAAATTAAAAACTTATCCGGAGTATATGTATTTTGGTTATTAAAGATATTTTCCCATTCGTTGACAAGCCTTGGACATGGACAGTCATCCTGATAAGGGTCCGTATTGATTATGATGAACGGATCTTTTTTTAATATTTCATAAAAATATTTTAGCGCTTTTTCTATTTGGCCGACCTGAATATAGCATATGATCAGTTTTTTTTTGATACTGTCATTTTCTTCCTGAAAGGAAAGCGCATTTTCCAGCTCAGGAATTGCCCGGCTGAACTTATTAGCTATAAAGTATCGATTACCTAACATCTCTGACATTGTTTACCCCTTGCATAGGATTAAAGCAATAATCATTCCAAATTTTTTTACCTATGTTTTTCGGGGAAGTGTTGGAAAAATATAGCAACATAATGTTCCAACATTGAAACATTACAATGGATAAGATATTATTTTTAATAAAGATGGCTACTTTTTTCAAGACAAAACAAATTGTTTTATCTGAAACAGGCTAATTTTCCACAAGACCCAGTGCTTTCATTTTACGCCAGAGGGTCGTCCGCCCTACGTTCATCTCTTTTGCAACATGACTGCGATTCCAATGAAATTTTTCCA
>JBFXGD010000163.1:0-8328 GCA_050178385.1 Calditrichaceae bacterium | reverse complement strand
TCTGTGGTTAAGGTCAGAGTATATACCAAGAGCATTGGCTGTCTTTGGGATTATCTCGTCTTTATGGTGCATGATCTGTGCTTTCATTTTCATCATCTTCCCTAACTTTGGTGAGACCGTTAACTTATGGTTTTTCGATATGCCTTTGGTTATCTTCGAATTAATATTGGGTTTTTGGCTTCTGTTCAAGGGATTAAGATCAGATGAGTTGGCTCAGCCGGATCTAATAAATCAATAAAAATTATAAAAACCTAATAATAAAATTACATCTGTTGTCAAACGGAATCTAAAATTCCCCACTTTTGGCTATAAATTTTTACTTATTTTCAAAACAGCCGCAGGGAACCTTTTGCTTTATCCCGCCACGGTGATGACCACATTGCCCTTTTTGTGGCCTTTGTCCACATATCTGTGCGCTTCGACGATATCCGCGATACCATAGCGCCTGTCAATGACCGGTTTTATCTTTCCCGCCTCCATGAGTTCACGCAGGAGTATGAGATCTTTTGTCCTTTCCTTTGGCGGTCTCAAACCTGTAGCGGCAATCTTTGCTTTTTTACCGCCGGTTATGGATGTCCATAAAACCGGAGGCATAATCCCCAGTCCAATACCGGCTTCAAGAAAGATTCCATTTTCTGTAAGTGATTTTTTAGCGTGTGTAAACGATATTTTCCCTACCGTATCAAAGATGATATCGTACGACTGGCCAGTCCCGGTAAAATCCTGTTTTGTGTAGTCAATGACCTTACCCGCGCCCAGAGATTTCACCAGCTCACTATTCGCACCGCTGCTCACGCCGGTGACATCCGCTCCGTAATAGGCGGCAATCTGTACCGCTGACGAGCCCACACTCCCGGAAGCGCCGTTCACAAGTACTTTTTGTCCATTCTGAATGTTTCCCTTGTCCCGCAGAAAGGGCAGCGCGGTCAGGAATCCATCGATGCCGGACGCCGCTTCCTCATAGCTCAGATTGGCCGGTTTTCTTGTCAGCACCCCATCTTCAGGTATGCAGATATATTCCGCATTCGCGCCAAAATCCGGTCCGGCGGTTCCAAATACCTTGTCACCCTCTTTGAATAATTTGACATCCTTACCCACCGCTTCAATTTCGCCGGCAAGCTCTTCACCCAATGTCGTAATTCTCGGTCTGAATGGCCCGGTGAACAATCTGGCAAATAAGGGTTTACCCTGTCTGAAAGTACATTCCGTAGCCGTTACGGTTGTGGCGTATATTTTTACGAGCACTTCGTTCGCCTTAGGAACCGGTTTTTCACTCTCTTTTAGTTTTAAAACCTCCGGCGGGCCATATTCCGTATAGACAATTGTCTTCATTATTCCCCCTTACATTTTATGACATGTCATGATTCAGAATGTTTAAAAACAGATTCCGACAATCGATCTTTTACACCCTTAAACAAAAGCCAGAATGTCAGCGACAATTCCCCGATAACCCCCGGGACAACAACAATCATTAAAAAAATATCTTTATAATCGATATAATTTGGCAACAGAAAATTCGCAAAACTATCTGTCAGATAACCCACGGCCGCAATGACTAAAAAGATACCAATAAATTTGGGAATATAACCGGATTTGATGATCAGATAACCAAGCGCGAACAGGTGCAACCCAAAAAACACCAATCCAATAAGCCAAATATCATTAAATGAGTCAAAAGATAACATCACACGGGCATTGAGCTGAGCCGGATCAAAAGCTTTCAAATATTTAGCGCCGCTTAAAATCCGCAAAACACCAAAAAGATTATACAAAGCGACACCAAAAATGGCGCTGTTGACCAGTCGTAACCACCCCGCCAGCAATGAAATATTCTTGCTCACGGGTTTGAGCAAAATATAAAACGCCCAGGCGAGGACCACATCAAAAACAACCATGATGATAAAACTTAAAATACCGGTTCGATACAGCATATCATTATTCATAATATTATGCACGGAGGCCGCGGCATCCCCCGGAACAATCATACTTTCGAGAACAAAAAAGTTGGAAAAAATTCCGGTTATAAATATAATCAGGTATCCGATTCCGGCGAATTTTGAGATTTTGGCAGTTGAACTCATTTCTATCCCCAATTTATTTTTTAATTATTTGCCAACGCTTTGAGGGTGTTTTAATATTCCCCGCCTTTGACGCTTGGTCCATATAGGAGAAGGCTGCTCCGCAGAAAACACGACGTGACTTATCAGGCCCATGAAAATCCAAACGTTTTTTGAATTTGCTTTATTTAATCAATTCAGTATATTTCTTATGGCTTATTCATCATCATTTTGTGTAATCTTTGACGCTAAAAATACCATTCTCAGGGGATTATCATGAAAACTAAATTGCCTGCAATCATTCTTCTACTCACAATAGCCATATTCACCAAAGGTTGCCTTTTAACCTACGGCGATTACACCGGCGGCCAGTTTACAAGTATCGCGAATGAAACCTGTGATAAAAAGGCGGATAAAATTTATCTCTTCTTTGAAGGCGAACAACTGGATTTTGAATATAAAAAAATCGGACTTGTGGAAGCTAACGGCGACGCTTCCGCTTCAAACGCCAAAGTGTTTAATCATTTAAGATATCAGGCGTGGAAAAACTGCGCGAACGGCATCATCAATATTTCGGACGGATACAAAAACAGGGATCAGGGTGTTTTATTAAGCCCGGAAACGAGAGATACATACTCATCCAAAGTGTTTAAAGGTATCGCCGTGAAGATAAAAACGGACTCCGCTTTTATAAGCATGTATGGCGCGGATGTGGATACATCGTTTGTCAATTATGTTTTAAATGACGTAAACAAGGTAATGAAGGAGAAAGACGACCAGGTTAACCATTCTATCATCGGCGGTCTGGCTTTAGCCGTTCTTACAATTGCCCTGGCGATTGGGAGATGATTTCGCAATACCGGTTCATTTTCTAAAATAAAATAATTTTAATTACATCTATCAAAACCCTTCCACTCGCATTTTTGCCTTGCGGTTAAACTGTTTCCAGGCTTTTCGGTATAAAAAATTAAGACGGGTTTTCGTGGTTGAGGAGATCACCTTTCTCAGCCAGGTCGCTTCGTAGGATACCGCTTCGTCATAACAGCGGTTTGCCAATTCCGCGCGGCGGTCAACATTGTCTTTTGCCGATTTCAGGGCTTTTTCAATAAAATCATTCTCAAACCGGTCCCTGTCTCCGGCAATCAGTTCTGACCGGTGCCGGAAATCGCGCAAAACAGCCCGGTGTATGGCTTCATGTTTCCAGAACAGGGATGATTCATCATAAGTGCCGGCGGGTATCACTTTGGTCTCAGGAAAAGGTGTGTCGGTCCAGACGGGTTTGAAGATACCGGTGCAGGGGGCGGCGGTTCCCGTAATGAAATGCGTCGCGCGCTCCGGATGCAGATGAGAGACCATCGAGCCGGTGGTCTGACTGCCGCGGACCGGACCAAATCCGGCGTGCATACACACCGATGAACCGGTGATTCCTTCTCCCGGATCGCTAAAGTCGCCGTGATCACGAAGGGCGGACATTACTGTTTTTACGTCAATACCTTCTTTCCATCTGGCAGATAAAAACGTTCCCGAGCAGCTCGCGCGCCTCCCGCTGTCGCTGAATTTTGTATATAAATAATCCGAATAACAACGGGCAAAACTGAAATCGTCCCGGTTTTTACACCAACCCTTCTCAATGGCGAATGTGATCAGATCAGCCGACGCCAGATCCCAGTCATTTTCAATACTCAACCGGTTTGAAATCGTATAAATACCCTTAACTTGTTTAGCCGCCCAATGCCGGCCTGCCGTTTCGAGTACCCATGCCTCGATGGAATCGGCAATCAGAAAACTGTTATGATAATACAATTTATGCTCAAAGCCGCAATTTCCGCCCTGACCAAATTCTTCGAGCAGAGTTGTGATGACATCCACCGCCTGCCGGCTGCCGGTGGCGCGTTCCAGAGCGAGTCTGAGAAAATCCATGCCGATCAGCGACGGTTTTTTGTCATAAGGCGCTTTTGTGAAAACCGCTTCGTTACCGATCACCAGCCCATGCTCGTTGGCTCCCATCTCCGCGCCCCAAATCCAGAACGGCTTGGCAAGCAGGACCGCGTGGGTATGCTCCGCCTGCGGGATTTCGATATAGGTGCATTTGACTCTTGAACCGGCAGGATGATCCGCCGCGGGAATCTGTAGGATATGATGCGCTTCATTGGGTTCACGGTCGGAATTTTTTCCAAACAGCGTAACCCCGTCCTTTGTAGCCTCTCCCGTAACGACGACTGTATCACACATAAACGACTCCCTTATGATGATTTTTTTACTGAATGCATCCATAGTTCGACCGCGCTTATCACAATCAGGATAAAAACAAGTATCCAGAGAAAGATTTGTCCCCTCAAAGGAATATTCAGTTCCCCGAATAGCAGCCATAATCCCAGGACAAATCCACCCGACAAGTTGACAGCCACGGCGCCCCCCAAACCAAGACCGGAGAGACCTTCCGCTGTATGATAATATTCGATCAGCAGCGCCAAACCAATTCCAAAGAGTACCGCGCCAAGAATATTTGGATAAAAAAGCTGAACGGCCGCAGGCAATCCCAAAAATTCTGCGGTAACCGGATAGGAGATCATAAGAGCCAGACCGAGAATCAGGTTTATTAACGCGTCTATCAAAAGAACAAATGATTTTTTCATAAACGCTGCCCCTTGTAATTCTTATCAATCATGGAAAGAACACCGTTACATTAGTGACGAACCGGAATCAGGATCGGGTTAAAGGCCTTTGATGAGACTATGACCCTGCCGCCGATCTTCAATTCACCGGCTTCATCATCCGTGGCGATAACCTTCACCAGGTTGTTGCCAATCAGGACCGTCACCACAAACACCACATTTTCCCGGCTGATTTCGATAATTTCACCTTCAAATTTGAACTTACCGCTTAATTTTTTATCCATGAATACATCGGTAAGACTACCGGATTTTATGATATTGCCGTTTTCGAGCATAAACACCCGGTTTGACAAGCGGAAGATCTCACCCAGATTATGGCTGACCAGGATGGTGGTGATATTAAATTCCCTGTGAATACTCAGTATTTCATCCTGCAGCTTTTGCCGCATATGGGCATCGAGAGCAGAGAGCGGTTCGTCAAGAAGCAAAATTTTGGGTCTTCTAACCAGGGCGCGGGCCAAAGCGACACGCTGCTGCTGTCCTCCGGAAAGTGTCCCGGGTTTTCTACCGGCAAGTTTTTCCAGATCGGTAATCTCCAGCAGGCGGTCGATAATTTCCTTATCCTTTTTAGACGAAAGGGCAAACTCCAGATTTTTTCTGACGGTCATATTGGGAAACAGCGCGTAATCCTGAAAAACATAACCGACCGCCCTTTTTTGCGGTGGCAGATTGATTTTCTTTTCGTCGTCAAACCAGGTTTCACCATTCACCTGAATCCGACCCGCATCGGGTCTGCCCAGACCCGAGAGCAATCTGAGAATGGTGGTTTTGCCCGCTCCCGAAGCGCCGTAGATGGTAATCAATTCCTTATTCTCAATCTGAATATTCACATCGAGAGCAAATGTCCCTTCAGCGCCGGCGAGCTGTTTTTTTACCGATAAATGAATCACTATAAGGCCTTTAAGTATTTCCGGTTGAACACATAAACCGATAATAAAATCAGAAACGCGATCACAAATAAGATCAGCGCGTAAAAATTCGCCGCCGAATAATTCAGCGCTTCCACTTCATCATAAATGGCGATTGAGGCGACCCTTGTTTCTCCGGGGATGCTTCCCCCGATCATCAGAATCACACCGAATTCGCCGACCGTATGGGCAAAGCTGAGCACGGTGCCGGTGATAAGAGCCGGTTTGATGTTCGGCAGAAGTACTCTGAAAAATGTCGCCGCGCGGGATTTCCCAAGCGTATATGAGGCGTCATAAAGTGACCGGGGCAGACCCTGAAATCCCGACTGCACCGAATTCACCATAAACGGAAGGCTGTAGATAACGGACGCGACCACGAGGCCTTCAAATGAAAAAACAAGACGAAGATTAAAAGCGGAATCCAGAAATTTTCCAAAAAAGTTCTCCGGGCTGAAGGCGACAAGAAGATAAAATCCAAGCACGGTGGGCGGCAGAATCAGCGGCATGCTCACCAGCGTCTGAATAATATACTTAAATTTCTTTTCCGACCCGGAAAGCCAGTAAGCCAGCGGAATTCCGATTATCAGCAACAATCCGGTTGTCAGCGCGGCCAGCCTGAAGGTAAGTATAAGCGGCTGCCAGTCAAATTCAAACATCGGTTTCCCTCTGCATAATGGATATTTCATTGGCCTTGATCAATCCGGTTACCCTGTCGCCCGGTTTTAGTTCCAGACGATCGGCAGAGCGGGTGGTAATGATTGACCGGATCTCCATCCCGTTAAATTTGAGCGTGATTTTTGTAAGGATGGCGCCCTTCTCCAGCCCCGTAATCACAGAATCGATCCGGTTGCGGAGACTGATTTCACCGCTAAGATTTTTAGCGATGGATACTTCCGTTTCCTTAAAAAGCAGGGACACCTCGTTCCCGGTCTTTAGATAGCCGGCCGATTCCGGATTTTCGATGATCACACAGCTGAACGCGGCCCCGCCGGCTTCAAGATCAACAAGCGAAATATGACCTGATGATTCAAATGCTGTAATGGTGGCTTTTATTTTATTCACGGTACGCGGTATCCGTATTTCTTAAATATTTCCCTTGCCTGTTCGCTGAACAAAAAATTATAAAACATGAGGGCGTCCTTATCTGGCGCGTCTTTTCCACGTTTAAGGATTACGACTCCCTGAGCGATGGGATCGTAGGAATCGGGCGGGATATCGATCCATGATCCGGTGGTTTTCATTTCAGGCGCCAGCACAACCGATTTCGCGGTTATTCCGGCATCCGCCGCTCCGGAAGATATGAACTGACTTGTCTGTGAGATGCTCGATCCGTAAACAAGTCTGGCTTCAAGCCGGTCGTACAAATCAAAATACCTTAGCGCTTTGATTGCTTCGACTCCATACGGGGCGGTCTGGGGATTCGCGACCGCGATCTTTTTGATTTCGTCATCTAAGATGGCCGATAGCCCGCCGGAAAGATCTATCTCCTTTATGGTCCACAACACCAGTGACCCGTAGGCGTAAACCACCGGTTCGCCAAAAGTATAACCATCGTCGTATAAAACCCGCGGATAGCGCGTATCCGCTGAGAGAAAAATATCGAATGGCGCGCCGTTTTTTATCTGAGCGGTCAACTTGCCCGATGAGCCTGTGATGACTGTGACGGTAAGCCCGCTGCTTTTTTGAAATGATTCCTGTAATTCCCGCATGGCGAACTGCACATTGGCTGATGCCGCGACGATCAAATCATCCGCCGGCGCGGGCGTCGAAATCAGCAACAACAGCGGAATCAGATATTTTCTCATATTCATTCGAATATTTTCCCGAAAGGTCTGTGTGAACTAAGGGTTAAGCAGAATATAAAATAAAGGGTATTAAAATGAAAGAGCTATACCGGACGGACCATAAGCGCGGAAATTATAATTTTTTGTAATATTCGCAGAAATCTTTCACGGGACATTGCTCGCAGAGCGGTTTGCGGGCTTTGCATATTTTTCTCCCGTGCCAGATGAGCCAGTGGTGGGCATCCGACCACTTTTCCCGCGGGATGTTCTTCATCAGATGCTTTTCTGTATCCAGGACATTTCCGGCATTCGCCAGCCCGATGCGGTTACTCACCCGGAACACATGGGTATCCACAGCGATGGCGGGTACGCCCTTTGCTATACTTAACACCACATTGGCTGTTTTCCGCCCGACGCCCGGTAACTGAACGAGTTCTTCACGGGTGGAGGGGATATCGCCGTCATACTTTGCGGTGAGTATCCTGGCAGTGGCGATGACATTTTTTGCCTTGGTTTTATACAACCCGACCGTTTTAATGTATTCTTCCATCTCGTTTATGCTCAATTCCGCCATTTTTGCCGCCGTCGGGTAATCCCTGAACAGATCTTTAGTGACGATATTGACCCGCACATCCGTGCTTTGGGCGGCCAGCATGGTGGAGACGAGCAGTTGAAACGGCGTGCTGAAATCCAGCGCCGTTGTGGTGTGATTATAGGTGTTCTCCAGGATTTCCAGAATTTTGCTGACAGCCGTCTTTTTCAATGCCACTCCTTTTTAATTGGCTGGAAATTTTTAATGAATTTATAAAAAAGTTTGGATAAAAACCAAAAATTGGAGGTTGACAGCCGGAGTTTACAGCCATGCATCCGGAATCACAGCGGGTGGAATATATTATGGGGAATT
>JBFXGD010000162.1:0-8366 GCA_050178385.1 Calditrichaceae bacterium | reverse complement strand
ATCCACGTAATCAGGAGTTTCAAAGGTGTACTCAACCTTGAATCGGTTCTTCTGTTTCTGAATGACGATTAATCCATCGCCGGTACCGGCATATATTCTGCCGGGAAATATTTTCGAAGTTATTAGTCTCTCAGTGATGGCATTAACTAGAAATTTCTTGATTTTTTTATCATAAACAACAACCAGGCCCCAATTTGTACCGGCTAAAAGAACATCTCCCGCATCAAATAGTTCATAGGCCGGCTTATTACTCCCTTCGACCAATTTGAATGTAAATTGTTCGTCTGACAGGTAGAGCACCCCTAAGTCGTTTGTTAAATAAATAATGTCATCAAATCGAATAACCGAACTGGACATATTTTTCAGAGCACCGCTATTATTAAATATGGAGAAGGGAGAAGGTGTTTCACAATATACGATACCATTATTTGTTGCCAGCCAAAGTCCGTCCTGACGATCCGCGTAAACATCATAAATCACATTGGTCGGTAAACCCGAATTTTCGTCAATAAACCGGACCAGTTGGCCTTCGGTATCGATGATGACCACCCCGCCCCGCTGTGTGGCAAGCGCGATATTTCCATCGGCTAATATACAGGCATTATACACCTGACTCTTGATTAAAAATGAGTCCACATCTGTTTTAAACGGATAAAACTTTGTACCGTCATGTATAAATAGTCCGCTATAGTTGGTAGTTACAAGAATTTTTTCTTTTTGATTCCCTGTCTTAGAGATGACGGGCAGCATATCATAAACACCAATATCCGCGAAGAAGCCTCCGTCCGGCATGACCTTAACCGAATCGCCGTCAATTACCATCAAGCCGACATCCTGATTCCTGGAATATATTTTATCATCAATTTTGTATAATCGAAAGGCAAAAACCGAGTCAATAACAGATATTTGATACCCGTCCCATTTAAATATTTTATCTTTTGTCTTAAAAAACACATCTTTGGCGTCAGCGGCCACATCCCACATCTCCCCGGAATTATAAAATTTTTTGTCAAGGAAGGGTTTTAGCGACTGATACTTCATCTGCCCCGTTGAATCCGGCCGGAGATATCCGAAATCACCGGAAGCACACACATAAATCGTACCATCATCCGCGACCGTCATCGATCGGACATTGGCGGAATTTGGCACCTGAATTTTTCTCCATTCAGTTCCATCGTATTCTAAAATACCCGATTCATTACCAAAATACATGACACCACGGTTGTCCTGAATAATCGTCCAGTTGTCAGGCAGTGCGTCGTAAACTTTTGGGCTGAAATACTTCACGAATGTCTGGCCGGTTTCTGAATATTTATTGTAATTTTCAGATTTGCCGGAAGAAACGGACAAGAACAATAAGACCAGGAACATCATTTTTGATGCATAATACCGAATTAAGTGATTTGTATATTGCGAAGAAATATTCGGATCCCCCCTGAATAATGAATACCAAGTCGATTAACGTGTCTAAGTCCATACTATTGACGATGGAATCCCTTTTATAAGATGTTTTATTAAAACAAAAGAAATATTTTAAAATTCCCACAGACAGAGTTTGGGAAGGAGGAAGGAAGAAGTAGGAAGTTTAAGAAAAAAGATAAAAGATAAAAGAAAAAAGAGAAGAAAGTAAAAAGCGTTAAGAGTTAAGAGTGTAAGAGTTATGAGTAGGGCTTCTTCCGGCAGCCCCAAAATGTCATCCAGCCCGCCAGAGGCGGGTTTTAAAAAGAGGGATCTTCTGCTTTCTTGGAAAAAACACGCTGTTGATCTAAAATTGAGTGTTTAGATTCTTCGGGGCGAATTTTCTGTCCGAGTCAATAATTTTGAAATGCGGATCATAGTAACACGAGTTAAAATTCGCCAGGGCTTTTTGGCCTTCAAAAAGTAGAGGGAGAAAAAAAGTAGAAAGTAAGAAGTAGGAAGTTGGAATTAAGAAAAAAGATAAAAGAAAAAAGAGTAAGAAGGGGCAGTTTCCCCCTTCAAAGGGGGACTAAGGGGGTTGTTTTTTTGGTCAAAGGAGGAAGTAAGAAGTAGGAAGTTGGAATTTAAGAGCGTTAAGAGAAAAGAGTTAAGAGCAGGGACTGATCGAATGCTGTCAACCCTCTAAAAGAAACCCGTCGGCAATCCCAATCCCGAAGGGATGTAATTTTTGTAGAAAATAGACCCCACAACATCCCGCGACCCCGACGGGGTCGAACAAGTACACCGGGATTCCCTGTTTTGCTGACTCGGATAATCTGGTTTTTAATCCCAAAACAACTGTTTGGAATCTTCGGGGCGAATTTTCTGTTCCGGGCAAAAGCACTGACCCTCCCCTCTATCCCCTCCCTTATGCATAAGGGATGGGAAGGGCATGATTTATCAGGCCCGGGGTGGGTTAGGAAAGTAGGAAGTAAGAAGTTGTCCGAACTTTTCAGGATAGAAACACATCCATATACGGTGAAGATAAAACGTCAGGATTTCAATCGCCAGATTTCCATTCCGGCTTTCAGGCACTTTAGACTTATTGAAAAAGGCGGCACTTTTTGCGCATAATTGCAATACACCTGCCCAAACTTTTTAAGATTATCTTTTTCTTCAATCTGAAGCACAAACCACAGGGCTCCCGTTACTCCCCAGCCCGCGCCCGCGATTGGCAATGCCATACCGCTGATCAATGCGATTGCCAAAGGGAACAGAGCCAAACCCAGGTGCATGGGGTGACGCATAAATTTGAAGATGCCAAACTCCGTGAACTTATCCGGCCAGAATGTTTCATGCGCTTCCTGATGACCTAACCGGGCCAGTACCCTGCCCCCCGTGCTGGTCAGGAAGAGCGCGTAGATAAGCAGCACAACCCCGGCGATTCTCGCCGCCACAAGCCAGGCGCCTTCCAGCAAAATCGGCCAGATAAAACCGGGAAGAAAAACAAAAAGCCATACGATTGGCCAGTAATAAAATTTCCAAAGGTGAACAGGATTTCCTGATTTCCGTGTCATAATTTAAACCTCCTGTAAATAATTCCTTAACATTATTATTGCGCCATACTGAAAATAAATTTCTTCCAACATAGGCAATACAAACAATCTGATCAATCAAAAAAGTAAGAAGTAAGAAGTAAGAAGTAGGAAGTTTAAGAAAAAAGATAAAAGATAAAAGAAAAAAGAGTTAAGAAGTAAGATTTTGTCTGAACTTTGACGTGTCCGCCTTTGGTGGATTAAAATGATTAAATGTTGACCATGATTAAGAATTTGGCTAACGCAGTGTCTGTTTTGCCCGGTAAATCATGCGGACAAACCAGAAGATTCCAACGGAATGACATTTTGCGGATAGTTGCCTTTAAATGGCTGTCCCCCGCACAGGTCATCCAGTAGGGATCTTCTGCTTTCTTGGGAAAAGAAGTAGGAAGTAAGAAGTAGGAAGTTGGAATTTAAGAGCGTTAAGAGAAAAGAGTTAAGAGCAGGGACTGATCGAATGCTGTCAACCCTCTAAAAGAAACCCGTCGGCAATCCCAATCCCGAAGGGATGTAATTATTGTAGAAAATAGACCCCACAACATCCCGCGACCCCGTAGGGGTCGAACAAGTACACCAGGATTCCCTGTTTTGCTGGCTCGGATACTCTGGTTATTAATCCCAAAACAACTGTTTGGATTCTTTGGGGTGAATTTTCTATTCGAGAAGCTTAATGTTCTTTTCCCTTGATGGAAAAGAACCAAAAGATCATGGCTGTCCAAAAAAACCGGGAAATTCTACGGCTCGCTGCACTGAAATTCTTAAACTCGCCCGCCTGACGGCGGTCTCAGACAGTAAGAATTTCGATCGTTTCGCTCACCTGAATTTCCGACGCTTTTTTTGAAAGGCCCGGAGATGAAGAAAAGGAAGAAGTAGGAAGTTTGAAGTAGGAATTGAAGAACGTTAAGAGTGTAAGTGTTAAGAGTTCGGGGTCCGTTTTCAATAAATCCGATTTATAAAATCAGATTAATCACTTAATCACACGAATCAGAGTTCAGACAATGCAGGAAGTTAAAAGTAAGAATTTGTCCGAGCTTTGACGTGCCCGCCTTTGGTGGATTAGAATGATTAAATGATGACTATGATTAAGAATTTAGCTAACGTAGTTGTATTGAATCAGTTGGAAATGGACCCCATGTTAGTTTAAGCTTAACTAATTAAAAAGGAATCTAACATGGCCAAACAACGCACTCGTTATTCTGCAGAAAAGTCATTTTAATGTTTATTTAAGGTACTTTTTGCGGATTTTGCGGACCCGGCTTTTATCAGCGGGAGCGTAATTGGCGGTAAGCCCATCTTCTGCAAGGCATCCTTAACTAAAATCCTGAATGCCGGTATAGTAGAAAAAGAAGCTGTCTGTTTTGAGTAGAGTTCTATGCATTCATCACCGAGGTCATCTTCAAATTTTATTCGTAAAAGTACCGTACCTTTAATGGAAAACAGTACATCACCTTCTTTCGAAAGCCCTTTTATTTCAAGGGTATTCCCGCAATCAAAGGTGCTAAGATTTACGATAGGATTTAGTGTTTTTAAATTCAACTCAATCCTGGTTTCACCGGGTTCAATTTTTGCGGATTTCCGTTGCCAGTGAAATTCAGGAATAATTTCATCAATTAATTCAATAGAATTTATAAAGTCATTAAACTTTTTTTTATCCACTGGTTTAATCCTCTTCTACAATACTGAATTCTTTAATAAATTCTTTTTCTGCCACCCAGTCTGAAGACTCGGCTAGCTTTATGTCCGCCGTAATTTCATCTATATATGAAAATTCCTCAATTATTCTATAATAACAACCAGAACACGATTCGGACTTGTGTTCATCAATTAGTATTTTCAGAGCAGATTCAATCTTAGCCTGGAATTTGGGTGAGAATGTATTTCTCACCCGATCATAAAGTTTTTGAAGGTTTTCCGGATTTTGTTGAATCAAAAGAAGCAAATTATTTAACGCGGGATCCGGAGGAGCGCCCTTTTCATAGCGGTGATATGTAATATGGCTGACACCGAGTATCTTGCTGAAATCACGAAGACTTAGATCATATTTCTTACGAATGGCCATAATCTCATCGGTAAGCAACAGACCGTTTTTGAGTTTATAAGAATCATAGGCATCTTTTAAAATTTTATCGTTTTGATCGGGAGATGAAACATATTCCCCGCATTTTTCACAGATCTGAACATCGTAGGTATAGGGAAATTTTTTACCTTTGATGACAAATTCGGTTGAAATAGTTTGAAATTGTAAATATTTATCCGTTTCGCAGGTGGAACAGAATAAAATGTCTGACATGATTGCGCCTTTAGAATTTATTTTTATCATTGATGGAAAGAAAGGCACTTTGCGGCAGGCCCAAACCTTCCATTGTAGAGCTTCAGTTTAATGTAAACGGTTGTTCTGAATTTGTTGATTTTATAAATCCAAACCGGGCCGGGATATTCATTTTTACAATGATCATCCTCAGGACCGGACTCATAATGTTTAAATGTTAAATCTTTTAAGATAACTCTATTTACATCGCTGATTACCAATCCTTTTGAAAGTAAAAACTGCATGTTTACCGGTCGCGGTTCAAGCTCGACTTGCGGATTTGCCAGCGGACGACACCGAAGCCGAAATTCATCCAGAAAAGTCTCAACTTCTTTTTCAGTAGCTTTTCGCTTTGACAAAAAATCATCCTTGTAGAGACTCCCGCTTATCTTTTGTTATCATATGGTAACAATATAAGCTGGGAAACATTAAAATACAATACTTTTTTAGTTAATTGGTCTCATCCAATTTATTTTGCGGAAGAAGGGTATTAGTTCCTTCCCTGAGCCAGTATCGGGCAAATGATACAGAAAAACACGTGGTACAAAACCAAAAAAAGCTCCGGGAACAGCTCCGCCACGTCAATTACATGAATCAACCATTAAAGGGATTGAAAACGGCAAATGATATTCATCCGGAGATGAACAGTTAGTTAATTATTGAGGTAAAATTTGTGAGATTAAAGATATAATTCCGTTTTCAGCTTTTGACATTTATATAATGAGAAAAATTTAAATAATAGTCAACGGATTTTTTAGAATTTTTGAAAAAGATTGTTTTGTTGCGGAGTATATATGGTATCGCAACCTGATAAATACATAACGCGGAAATTTATAAAAAAAATCTCCAACTCAAATTAGGAAATACGGGTTGTATCACGATCTCCTGTTTGTCTTTAACTGATAAACCCTGTTGAGAGCCGCACACCTTGTCATTGTCATTTTACGATTTCTTCTTTCTTTTTTGTTATTTCAACTACAGCTCTCCAGGCATCTTTCGCAATTAATTCTGCAGTTGCATCTATCCTGTTTGCACCGCATATTCCAACCTGATGTTCAACATAATATGGAAAGGGTTCACCTGGCCCGTTTAGTGTAAATGCTAAACCATAAGTAACAGCCGGACCATCAATCGATGGAATTTTGACAGTGATGATCCGCAATCCGATACTAGCATCATCTTTATCCGCGGCATGGAATAATTTTCCCGGTCCATATACTTTTTTTGAAATTTCCGCCACCAGCCTGTCTCCTATCCAGTCATCTGTTGATGACATGATTCTCAATGGCACTGTTTGCGAAAAAACGTTCATTACTATTACAAATAAAAACACGACCATGATAAATATTTTTTTCATATTGTTCCTGCCCTTCATCTGTTTTGTTGAAATATAGCTTTATCGAATCGCGAATAGCTTATATTTTTTTGACGGATAAATGGCACATCACCGGACCAATTACCCAAGCATATCCAATCACTAACGTATGATTTATCCTGGCGATAATCTTTCTTCTCTACCTTTCAGATTTTCTTCCGCAAAATTATTCACCGCACCTTGATTAATTTGGCCTGCCAGACATTTTTTAATTAACCAGTACTCTAATTACATCTGGAGACAATATTTGACTGACACATCACAGTACTGTTACATCGCATGGATTTCTTTTTTGATTTCATCGTTCTACGTCCCTGTAAAATTGATAATAAAATTAAGACAAGTCATGCCTTGTTTGTAATCCAACGTGCGATTCTCATTTTATCACGGTGAGAGAATTGTAGAAAGTTAAGAGTTATGAGTTAAGAGTTATGAGTCTGAAGATTAATCAATCTTTGGGTTTTTAATAATTCTGATTGTCCGGAACAATCACCCGCAGAAAATTTCAAAAGCCAATAGCTGACGGCCAACAACCAACAGCTGAAGGCCGTTTCAATCCACCCACCCCGGGGTGCGACGGTTGTGTCTAGTGATCGCTCATCGTTCCATACTTCGTTAAGTCGGCACTTCTAATCGGCCGAATGGCTTTTTACAACAGCCGGATTGTCCCCGTTTTTCAATTTCTCGTTAACAGGGATATTTGAAAAGTCAAGAATTGTAGGTAGTTTAATAATCCCTGATTGGACTATTGTAAAAATCACAACGATTTTAGTCAACCAGAACATCTTTCTTTGTAGCTTCACGGATTCTGTATGACGCCGTTCGCCTTCTTCGTATTTTTCGATAGTAATAATGGCATTGCCAGTTACAACATACTCATTATCTTTTTTTTTCAGCTCTCCAGAAAATACGAGAGACTGCAAATATATTTCTATTTTTTTAAGCTGTATTTCCCGACACGGATGAGAGAACAATCGCTTTGAATATATCTTCTTCATTAAATCGAAAGACTCAATTCCGTCATGCTTATGATCCATTTGGTCATCCATCATATACCGTAGAAGATCCATTCTCGTTTTTGTAACTAGTTTCCGTTTATTGAAAAAATACTGGAACGTTTTATCTATGTATCTAAAGATATGAATCTTGATGTAAACCAGCCTTGTAAAGTATTGACAAGTAACATCATAGATACTGTCATACATTACTTCTGAGAGACCATAATAATGTGTAATTCTTAATGTTTCACTGGTCAGGTCTGAAATGGAGATATTTAAACTATCGGCATAAGATTCTCCATCATATTTTAGTCCAGTTAGAACATCGCCTTTCATCGCGCTTGCAATAAAATAGGGTGAATCACCTTAATCGAATGCCACCACATAACAATTCACTTTTTCACCTTTCTTGCCAGAACGGGGAATTCGTGATTCACATGCCCTTTCAATTAGACGCGGCAACATCCAACGATATATAAATTTCTTAATCATTGATAAAACCTATTAAATTAGAGTATTAAGCGGTGTTGGACGAATCCCAACATCCAAAACAAGAGCGACAAACAAAATTAATAATTCAAAAATCAAAAATACGCCCAACTAAAATGGCAGCGTATTAAGATGTTAGTTATGTTTTGTTTTTATGTTGAATATATTTATTTAACGACATGAGAAGTCAATCTACTCTTCAG
>JBFXGD010000161.1:0-8438 GCA_050178385.1 Calditrichaceae bacterium | reverse complement strand
GCGCTCCGGCTGACAGATTCGTATAGCTTTTTTGTTTCGCGGTGCAATAAAAGATGCCGGAAGTATGGCGCAAGAAGATAATAACTTGCTACGCCAAGAAATAAAACTAATAATATAAAATGGCTTTTCGAGTTAATCTGCAAATCGGGTCCTTCCGGGTCTTACAACAGGAGAATTAAGAAAGACTAAATGTATCAATTAAGAGTGAAATTTCAAAGTTCTTTTTTGGGCAAAAGATGCAAAAACATAAAGATAAATTTTCAATCCGGATTAAAATTCTTTCCATTTTCGCGGTTAATATTTACAATCAAATTCTTTTTTAGACGAAAATCAACAAAAAATGGTCTTATATCTTGCAAACAAGCTGTTTTATTGCTTGATTGTAATCTCAATATTTGCTTAATTTATAAATAATTTTTCTAAAATTTCGATTTGTAAAAATTACGGATTGTTAATTCCGGTTAATTGCAGGTACCTTTATGAGTTTATCTTACGGATTTATTGAAACAAAAGGTCTGGTTGGAGCCATTGAAGCAGCGGATGCGATGGTGAAGGCGGCAAAGGTTCGTCTAATAAATACAAAAAAAATCGGAGCCGGTTTTGTAACGGTTATTATTGAAGGTGAACTCGGCGCGTGTCAGGCAGCGGTTGATGCCGGAAAGGCAGCAGTTGAGCGTACCGGTCAGCTGGTTTCGGCGCATGTCATTCCAAATCCTTTTGAAGATACTGAGCAGTTGGTTTCAGACGGTCTTTTTAGAAAAAAAGAACAGCGGAAAAATAAAATAAAGCCAGAAAATCCCGCCCGGGTCGAGGATAAAACAGGGGATAAACCTAAAAAAAGTAAACCGGTGAAGAAATCACCGGATACGCGGGTGATTGAAATGCTGAAAGCGAAAGAGAATGGTCTGACGTTGGATGAAATTGCTTCAAAGTTAAAGATGACCTCGAACGAAACGCGTATAATACTCAAAAAATTGATGGATGAAGGCAGTATTGAAAAAGTCCGGCAGAGCTATTATCCTGCATTAGACGGAGATCGTACATGAAGCTGATCGTAGTGATCAATAATAAGGGGGGTGTCGGTAAGACCACCAGCGCGGTAAATCTTGCAGCATGGTTTGCAAAGATGAAGAAAAAAACCCTGTTGATTGATCTTGATCCGTCTTCAAGCGCGTCCATTCACCTTGGATTTGATAAAACGGACAGAGCTCATCAGACTTTATGTGATTTTCTGCTTTCTGAAAACTCAAAACTAAGCGACTATATTTATCCCGCAGAGCAGAAGAACTTATTTTGTCTGCCATCCGAGCCGGCGTTAAGTGACTTTTACGAAGAGATCAAACAGGATAGCGACGCGGAGTTTTTTCTTAAAAGGGAGGATATCCCGGGGGACTTTGATATTGTTTTGTTTGACAGCCCTCCGAATATGGGCTCTCTGGCGTTGAACGCGCTTGCCATAGCGGATTACGCGCTTGTTCCCGTTCAGACACAATATCTTGCTCTTTCAGGACTGGAACTGACCGTAAAGCTGATCGACAAGGCGCAGCGTCGTTTGAATCCCGGTTTGCGGATGCTCGGTTATTTTGGGACTCATTATGACCGCCGCACGAATGTGGCTAAAGATGTTTTAAAATTTATCAGAGAAAAATACGGGGAAAATGTGTTTCGCACAGCCATCGGGGTCAATAGTAAATTGATTGAAGCATATCACCAGAAGAAACCGATTTTGTATTACGCGCCTTCGGCCAGAGGATCCCGGGAATATGGCGAGTTGGCAAAAGAAATTTTAAATCGTTTGAATATTAATAAAATAAAGACGGAATGAGAAATGAAAAAACTAATTTCCGCCGCTGTTGTAAAACAGGCGCATGCCGATAAGAAAAAGCAGCTCGATGTTCCTAAATCGACATCAATCATAACGCCCGAAGCCAGAACTCTCGCCGAAAAACTCGGTGTTGAACTGGTTGAACACGGCAGAGAAGCTTCCCGGGTTCAAAAGACTGTAATCGGAAATCCGGATGAAAAACTGGTGGAATTAATCACACAAAAAGTGATGGGCAGATTCCCGTGCGGCAAACAGGATCAAAGCAGGATCAGGAAAATTGTGAGAGATGTTTTAGCCGGCAGGTAAGCGTAAGCGCAGAATCTTTCCCGGCTTTCAGATGATATCGTTAATTAGAATTTTATACCGGAAAATCAAGATCATTGAATCACTATACCGTATCGTTAAAAAAAGAAATGAAAAATCGGCCAGCGTTCATGGTGGCTTGTATGGACCGGTGTCTTAAAAAGCGTTCAAGAATTGTATTTACTGACGCGCTGGATGAAAGAATACTGAGAGCGGCAAGATTTCTCCTGGATGAAAAGCTGGCAGTTCCGGTTCTGCTCGGGAATCCGTTTGAGATACGCGATTTCGCGGAAAACGCAAAAATTAGAACGAACGGATTGAAAATTCTGAAACCGCTTCATTCAGCTGAATATGACAGATATGTGAAGCTGTATTTTAAACTGCGCAGGCATAGGGATATCACAATAACGGATGCGGCGCAATATCTGCTTGATCCTCTTCAGTTTGGCGCAATGATGTTGAGAGAAGGACAGGCTGATGTGTGTATGGCCGGAAACAGAACATCCACAGCCGATGTGCTGCGTACAGGATATAGAATCATCGGGACAGGAGGTAGACAAAATCCTGTTTCGAGTTTTTTCTTAATGATTTCACCGGATTTGAATCGTATATTTGCTTTCGCTGACTGCAGTGTTAGTCCGGATCCGTCGGCCGAAGAACTCGCGGAAACGGCTATCCAAACGGCAGCGTCTTTTGAGCTTGTGACAGGGATGGAGGCGCGGGTGGCGATGCTGTCATTTTCCACAAAAGGAAGCGCGGATCATCCGAAAACGGAAAAAGTCAGAAGGGCGGCAGAACTGGCGCTTAAGCGTGATCCATCATTACACCTGGATGGCGAACTGCAGTTTGATGCCGCGATCGTTGATGAGATCGCTGAAAAGAAAGCACCGGGAAGCGTCTTGCGGGGGAAGGCTAATGTTTTTATCTTTCCCACATTAAACGCGGCAAACATTGGCTATAAAATAGCAGAGCATCTTGGTAAATATCAGGCGCTGGGATCTTTTATCCAGGGATTTACCAAACCCCTGTACGATTTATCCAGGGGTTGCAGTACTGAGTCGATCATTAACACATCGATTGTTGCATCGTGCATGAACAGAGAAAATTAAGGGTTATGCTACAAATAATTAGGAGAGATAAATGGAAGCATTAGGAATGGTTGAAACTAAAGGTCTCGTTGGCTTGATAGAAGCTTCGGATGCAATGGTAAAAGCAGCGAAGGTAAAACTTGTGGCCCATGTTCAAATCGGCGCCGGTTATGTAACGGCATTGGTACGCGGAGATGTGGCTGCATGCAAGGCGGCAACGGACGCGGGAGCTGCTGCGGCGGAACGTGTTGGCGAGCTTGTCGCCGTACATGTTATTCCTCGTCCCCACGATGATCTTGAAGATATATTCCCGATAAAGTTCACGGGAAAAATTAAATAATGATATCTGATTGCAAATATCATTATTTGCTTAGTGTTAGATTGTCAAATAATATTGAATACGGAAATCCAGAATAATTATTAAGGAGATGTCAATGGAAGCATTAGGTATGATTGAAACCAAAGGTTTGATTGGCTTGATAGAAGCTTCGGATGCCATGGTCAAAGCCGCGCGCGTCAAATTAGTCGCCTATCAACAGATCGGCGGCGGGTATGTTACCGCATTAGTCCGGGGAGATGTTGCCGCGTGTAAAGCCGCGACAGATGCCGGTGCAGCCGCAGCTGAAAGAGTTGGTGAATTGATTGCGGTTCATGTTATTCCCCGCCCTCACGGTGATCTGGAAGATGTATTTCCGATAAAAATGAAAGGCGAGATAAAATAATCAGTCAGGCTGATTTATTAGCTTGCAAAACGGGATAACCGGAAATATTCAATCAGGGAAGTACTGTTCTAAGTTACAAAGGATTTATTTATGAGTTTATCATCGCAAGAAATTGCCCGGATTGTTGATACAGTCGTTCAGCGGCTGGACGGAAAAGCGGAATCATCAGGAAAGCACCCCGCGGGCATATTTGAGAATCTGGATGATGCGGTCGCGGCCGCCACGCGCGCACAGAAACAGATAAAAAATCTGGATATGCGTGCAAAAATCATTCAGGCGATGCGCGCCGCCGGTGAAAAACATGCCCGTGAGCTGGCTGAACTTGCCGTTCAGGAAACGGGAATGGGCCGTGTGGAAGATAAAATTCTGAAAAATATCTCTCAGTCGCAGAAAACGCCGGGAATTGAAGATCTTCAGCCTCAGGCGCTTTCGGGAGATCATGGACTTACGCTGACCGAGAATGCGGCCTGGGGTGTGATTGCCTCAGTGACCCCGTCAACTAATCCGGCGGCCACAGTCATCAACAATTCAATCAGCATGGTTTCTGCCGGAAACGCTGTTGTCTTTGCCCCTCACCCGGGGGCTAAGCGCGTTTCACTGAGAGCCATCACGATCTTGAATGAAGCCATCGTGTCAGCAGGCGGTCCGCCGAATCTGCTTACCACTGTGGCGGAACCGTCGATCGAGTCGGCGCAGCAGTTGTTCATTTATCCGGGGATAGATTTGTTAGTTGTTACAGGCGGAGAAGGAGTTGTTGAAGCAGCCCGAAAAATGACGAATAAACGTCTGATGGCTGCCGGCGCCGGCAATCCTCCTGTAGTCGTTGACGAAACAGCGGATATTACCAAAGCCGCAACAGCAATTGCTTTCGGCGCGTCATTTGATAATAATATTCTATGCACCGATGAGAAAGAAATAATCGCTGTGGATAGCATTGCCGATCAGCTCAAACAGGAATTGAAAAAGCACAAAGCGGTTGAATTAACTCCGGCTCAGACTGAAGATCTGGCAAAAAAGATTTTAAACGGCTATCCGGGTGAAAAACCTGTAATTAATCGCAAATTTGTCGGCCGGAACGCCTCAGTTATCGCCAAAGAAATCGGATTAAGTGTTCCGGAAGATACCCGGCTGCTGTTTACCGAAACACAAAAGAATCACCCCTTTGCTGTCATAGAACTAATGATGCCGGTAATACCGCTGATCAGGGTACCGGACGCGGATACAGCAATCGATACGGCTAAAGAGCTGGAACGGGGATTACGGCATACCGCGGCAATGCATTCAAGAAATATCGACAACATGCACCGTATGGCGAATGAAATAAACACAAGTATATTCGTCAAAAACGGACCCTGTGCCGCCGGTTTAGGATTCGGCGGGGAGGGCTGGACCTCGATGACAATTACCACACCGACCGGAGAGGGCGTGACATCGGCACGAACATTTGTCCGGCTGCGCCGCTGCGTTATAGTCGATCATTTCCGCATTGTATAATATTTAATAATATGTGCAAAATCATAAGCCGGACAAGACCATATCTGCTAATTACAGCACATTTTCAGTGATTTGCAGGGACCTGTCCGAAACAATCAGGTATAATCAAAATGAATCAGTTAACACTGGTAAATGACAGACTTAAAAAAATAGAAGAAATCGTTAACGATTCTTCACCGGGAACCGCTCCTGAAAAATGGCATGTGGGTGTTGATCTTGGGACGGCCGATATTGTTGTCATTGTGACAGATGAAAATGGCGAGCCGTATTCCGCGTTTATGGAGTGGGCGGAAGTGGTCCGTGACGGCATTGTTCTTGATTACTGGAAAGCAACACAGATTGTAAAAGATCTGATAGAAAAAACCGAACGCAAGCTGGGTATTGAAATCAAAAGCGCGATTACCTCATATCCTCCGGGGACAGATCCGCGTACTTCAAAAAATGTGATAGAGGCTGCCGGACTGGTTGTAGAAGGAATTATAGATGAGCCTTCCAGTGTGGCTCATTTGCTCAATATGGAATCGGGAGCGGTAGTCGATGTCGGCGGAGGTACAACCGGGATAGCTATAGTCCGGAATAAAAAAATAGTCTATTCTGCTGATGAACCCACCGGCGGAAGACACGCGACCTTGACAATAGCCGGGAATCAGGGAATCAGTTTTGAAAAAGCCGAAGAGATGAAAAGAAACGGGAAGGCGGCTAATTTGAAACCGATTGTTGAACCGGTGTTTCAAAAAATGGCGGATATTGTGCGCCAGCATCTTAAAAATTATGATACAGAAGATATATATCTGTCCGGAGGCACTTTCTGTTTTCCGGGAATTGATAAAGTCTTTATAGAAGAATTAACCGGGAAAAATATTATTCTCCCTTATAATCCATTATATCTGACACCATTGGCGATTGCATCATACAGAGTGAGCGGAAAGGAATCCAATGGATAAGCAGTCGATGCTAAAGAGTATTCGTGACGCCGGGGTAATCGGCGCGGGCGGGGCCGGGTTTCCGACTTATAAAAAACTGGACGCGAAAGTTGATCATATCATCGCCAATGGCGCGGAGTGCGAACCTCTGCTGTATAAAGACAGGGAGGTGATGCTTCAAAGACAGGATGAGTTTTTTCGCGGTCTCTCAATTATGAAAAAATTGACGGGTGCCGGCGAAGTGACCATTGCGCTCAAAGAAAAAAACAAAGATATCGTTGATCAATTAAAAGATCAGGCTGAAACGCTTGGTTTTAAATTTTTTGTGTATAAAGATGTTTATCCTGCGGGAGATGAATACGTTCTGGTCTATGAGATTGCCGGCCGCAGAATACCACCGGGCGGCATACCGCTGCAGGTCGGATGTGTGGTTGATAATGTTGAAACAATAATAAATATTGCCAGAGCCGTTGAGGGTTCTCCTGTAACTGAAAAATTTATAACCGTGACAGGCGAGGTTAAAAACCCGATAACCACGGTGGTTCCGATTGGTACTACTTTTCATGATTGTATTGAAGCCGCGGGCGGATTAACCACAGATAATCCGGTAATTTTGACCGGCGGGGTAATGATGGGTGGTGTCGAAACGGACCTGAATACACCTGTTTCGAAAATCAACGGTGGACTGATAGTCCTTCCGGATGATCACTACCTGGTCCGAAGAAAGACGGCCCCCCGCGAAAGTTATACAAGGATAGGGCACGGTCAGTGCGATCAGTGTTCCATGTGTACCGAGCTTTGCCCACGCTATATTATGGGATATCCCATTGAACCACATAAAGTTATGCGGACTTTACAAATGACCGGTGAAGCTAAAGAACGGGTGAGTTTGTGGGCTCAATACTGTTGTGAATGCAATATTTGTACGATGATTGCCTGTCCTGAAAGCCTGGATCCAAAAAATATTTGTGTGGATGCGAAACAGCTTTTGAGAGAAAAGCAGATGACAAGGACACCGGAAGAACTGGATGTCCTGTTTAGAGACGTCCACCCATCGAGAAAAGCCAGGGAAATTCCGATTTCAACTGTTTACCAGAGACTCGGACTAAAAAAATATGACCGACATGCTGCTTTCTTTGACAGCCAGATCAAACCTGAAGCAGTTGTGATTCCTTTGGATTCGCATATTGGCGCTCCGTCTGTCCCTGTGGTTAAAGTTGGCGATGATGTTCGAAAGGGCGATCCCCTGAGCAGTGTCCCTGACGATAAACTGGGTTGTCCGGCACATTCAAGCATTGACGGAAGAGTCACCATGATCGATGCGGAGGGTGTTCATATCGTTTCGGGGAATTGATAATACAGACCTGATATTTAAGTACGTAAAAATTGAAATAAAATGGTCAGTGATTGACCGGATTTAAGATAAAGAGGAATAAGCAAAATGGGTTCAGCAATCGGAATCGTTGAAACGTCAAGCATCGCAAAAGGATTTGAAGTTGCCGATGCTGTTCTTAAACGGGCCAATGTGGAGATTGTTGTTAATCGTACCATCTGCCCGGGAAAATACATGGTGCTTATCGGTGGTGATGTGGATGCTGTCAACGCGAGTATTGAAGCCGGAATTGAAGCCGGCGCCCACACGGTTGTCGATCATTTTGTGATTCCTAATGTCCACCCTTCCGTATTCCCCGCGATCAGCGGCGTCACTCATCTGCCTGAACTTAAGGCACTTGGTGTCATAGAAGGATTTAGCGTTGCCTCTGTTATCGAAGCCGCTGACGCGGCGGTCAAGTCCGCTCCTGTTGAATTGATAACCATACATCTGGCGATGGCCATCGGAGGAAAAGGATTTGTGACATTTACAGGAGATGTCGCGGCGGTTCAGGCGGCTGTCGATGCCGGCTCCGAAGTGATTGAGCGGAAAGGCCTTCTGGTCGAGAAAATTGTTATTCCGTCTCCCAGGCCGGAAATAGTTTCCGAATTTATTTGATCAATTTTACATCGTTTCACTCTTCTCTGTGTACAAGTTCCGGTGAAAACGCCGGCAAACAAATTGAAATGTAATCGGCGGGTTCATTAAATG
>JBFXGD010000160.1:0-8452 GCA_050178385.1 Calditrichaceae bacterium | reverse complement strand
TATACAGAGAATGGATGCCTTGTTTTAATGATGGGTTTCCGGTTTCTTCAAGGGCAATCAAACGCAAAAGCTGTTCCGCGTAAAGATTCATACTTCGTTTGTTTGTGTAATGCACGATATCTTTTATGGGTAAGGACTTGGTTTTGTGGATTAGTTTTGCAGAATTGTAGCTCATGGTTTGATTCAGTTTTTTGGGAATCCCGCTCACGGTAATACCTACCTCTTGAAGGTGATCGGAAAAATATTGGGCGGCGAATAAGGCGGGATCAGGGATCGAGCCCTTTATGGCGAACTCCCTCACACCTGCGGGTACGGTCCCGCGTAGAGTTGCTTTGTACTGTCCCGGAGCACAATATATAAAACCGTGATCACCTGACCCCTTTCGGCCGGTGAGCATATGATTATCGAAGCTGAGTCCCTGAATTAACGGTACTGTCCGCAGTACGTTGGCGGGTTGACCAGCGAATTTGCCGGGTTTGAAATAGAGAAAATAAAGATTATCATGGATTGATAAAGCATTGGAACCGGCACCATAGTAATTTCCAATATCTCCCCAGGTCCAGTTATCGGGTACGGAGTTACCGCTGAACAATAAATCATCAGCGATAATCGAGCCCCGGATTTCCCTGATACCCTTTTTACGGACAGCAGCTGCCCACTTAGCCATCAGATTGTTTAGCGATGCAGAACTGTCGATTCTATCAGAACCGAGTGAGGGATCTCCCCCGCCTCTAATGTAGATATTCCCGGTCAATATCCCATCAGTTCCAATATTTCCGTCATAATAGAGGTGTGTTTCGATTTGATAATCAGGACCGAGCATATCCAGGGCAGCCGCGGTTGTCAGTAATTTTAGTCCTGAAGCAGGGGACAGGCCGGCGTTTCCGTTAAAATCGATTATAACTTCAGAATTATCTGCGTATTGGGCATAGATACTCCATTGCGCGTGACGGAGGCTTGAATAATTCTGATAAGAGTCAATCAGTTTCCGGAGCTGATTTTGAGCAATGAGTGAAGCAGGCAGTATCAATGATAAAATCAAAATCGCTATTATTCTATTTCGCATCATCCGCTCCCGGAATTTATAATCGATAGTGAAAAAGTTCAGATCTGAATTCCAATAGACATCGGTTCGATTTAATCCTGAAAAGTAAATTTTATATCCCGTTTTTCCAGCTCATCCATAAAGGTTGTTGTGGGAACAGAAATTTCCTGTTTAAGAACGCCATGATCTTTTATTTGACCGGAAAGGAGCATTTGAAGAATAATGGCAGCCGGAAAGGCGGTTGTGCGCATCATAGCGGACAGTCCAGATGATTTATCGCCATATTCAATCGCCTGATATTGAATAATTTTATTGCTGCCTGCTTTTTGTCCTCTGGCCGTGACGCGAATTAAAACCACATCATCATCTTCATGCGTGAGAGCTGATCCCAGCATCTTTTCAAAAACATCCCGCGTTTTGTATTTCCGGCCATCCATGTCCAGTTCAGTTGCACGGGTAAAACCGAGGTCAATCATTGCCTTTATAATATGGGCGTGTCCGGGATATCGGATGGTCTTGTAGTCAAGATGCCTGATTTTTTTTTCGAATGTCTGCGGCAACGTGGATGTCCCGCCGGATGTATAGAATGCTTCAAGCAGTCCGAAAGGTTTAGGAAATTCCAGTTCTTCAACATCAGTCATGCTCGGGACGGTTCTGATTTCCCCGTCGTCGATAATTACCGCCGGTTCGATATATTCATTTATAAGGCCGTGGACAGAAAACACAAGCATATAATTCAGTGGTGGTTTGGGATTAACCGGCAGGCCTCCGACACGGATTTTTACAGAATCTATTCTCGCGAGTTCGCTGATCGCGTGGGCAGTAACAGTAGAAACCATCCCGGGGGCGAGACCGCAGTCCGGTACAATGCCGATCTCTTTGATTTTAGCCTTATCATGCAGGCCGAACTGTTTTTCGACAACCGAATTATTTCCACCCAGATCAACAAAATGAGTGGCGGTATCCACGGCTAACTGTGAGAGTCCGAAATTGAAATCATATGGCACGGCGCTCACTGCTCCGTCTGCCTGTTCGAAGAACGGGCGAAGGATTGCAAAATCATCCGCGCCTGCTAGTGTAGTATGAATCCGGCTGTCTTTAAATTTTTGTTCGATGATATTCAAAGCATCTTTGGATTGATCCACTACTAACACATTGGTGATATCACGATTCTTTAAGAAATCAAAGACAAGACCATGGGCCATTTTTCCGGCCCCAATAACAATAACTTTCATTCAATATCTCCGTTTTATACAGTTCAAATTCATTCATAAGCTAAGGACAGTTTTTTGAAAAATAAATACCTGAGAAAAGTTTAGATTTATGTGCATCTTAATAGTCTGCAAATTCCCGCAAAATTATGTCCATTTGTGAATTTCTTTTGGTGGAATATAAGATGCAAAATAATCAAAAATTTCATGAACGGATTCACTGACAAAATAAAGATCCCGGTAAGCGCTCCTGGAAAAATTCAGATTGTAAAATGTGTCAAACTGATCCAGTAAGCTATCATAAAAATTATGTGTGTTAAGAATGGCGATCGGTTTTTTATGCAGCCCGAGCTGTTTGGATGTAATAATCTCCATCAGTTCTTCCAAAGTGCCGAATCCACCGGGAAGAGCGATAAACGCATCGGAAAGTTCTTCCATTTTTGCCTTTCTGGAGCGCATATCTTTAGTAATGTAAAACTGACTGGCGTTTGTATATCCAATGCCTTTGTTAACAAGTACCTCAGGCATAACTCCAATCACATTTTTATTGCCGTCCAGGATTGTATCGGCAAGATGACGCATCAATCCGACATTCGCTCCACCGAATACAAGTTCTTTGTTATGTAATACGAAAGCCTTTCCCAGTTCAGTCGCGGATAAAATGAAGTGAGGATCTATTGTATTGCTGGATGATGCAAAAACCGCAATTCGGTTGATATTCATAAGTATTCCCTTCGAGATGAGCAGATTGACCATGCAAATTTAAGATGTTTGACACTGACGGACAACTTTTAATCAATCAATGTCAAACTCATCTATGTCAATTTGAAAGGTGGGCTGTAAATATGGCGCAAATATCAGTCAAAACGACAGGCTTGTAGCATTGTGATTTTTTTCTGGTCAATTGAGTGTTGTTGTAAGCTGTTTAAAAACAAGAAGATATATTGAAATTTACAAATTTGGCACGGTGATTGTATTATTTATAAGCAAAGAGAAAATACCAAACAGTACTTATCAAAAAAAGGAGGTTTAAAATGACTCTGGTAAGATTGGCACCAAAAAGAGGATTAATGAATTTTAAGGATGATATGGATCGAATGTTTGAAGATTTCTTCGGATCAGATGCAGGGGCAATCGAAAATTACAACAATATTACTCCGATTGTTAATGTTGAGGAGACTGACAATGACTTTCAGATTACCGCTGAACTGCCGGGAATGGAAAAAGATGATATAAAAATCACATTCCAGAACAATGGTCTGACAATAAGCGGTGAGAAGAAATCAGAAAAGGATTTCAAAGATGCTAATTATCATCGCTATGAACGCCGATACGGTAAATTCTGCCGTTCGTTAGCCATACCGAGTTCAATCGTCTCGGACAAAATTGAAGCCGATTACAAAAATGGCATTCTAATGGTTAAACTTCCGAAAGCTGAAGAAGTAAAACCAAAATTAATCGACATCAAAGTGAAATAGTTGTCACACCTCTGAAAAAAGCAGGCTTCGGCCTGCTTTTTTTATTTTAGCGGGATCAAATTCACTGCGCTAAAAGTTAAGAGTTATAATTCATCCAGAAATAATGATTGCGGCACCGACAATCAGAATGTTGAACAAAGGGTATTTGAATATGGCACATCATGTCGTAATTATCGGCGGAGGATTTGCGGGATTATATGCCGCGCGTTCTTTGGGTAAAGCCGGGGTAAAAGTAACACTGGTTGACAGAAGAAATTTTCATCTGTTTCAGCCGTTGTTATATCAGGTAGCGACAGGAGGTCTGTCACCCGGTGATATAGCATCGCCATTGAGGGGAGTTCTTAATCGTTATAAAAATGTTGAAGTTTTGATTGGCGATATGAGGGGTCTTGATGTAGGGGCAAGAAATGTCATACTTAAGGACGGTTTTATAAATTATGATACGCTCGTTCTGGCCACAGGAGTGAAACATCATTATTTCGGGCGGGATGAATGGGCTGAATCTGCCCCTGGTCTAAAAACGGTTGAAGACGCGATAGATATAAGACACCGCATCATGTTTGCGTTTGAAGCGGCGGAGCTGGAGAATGACCCGGTAGCGCGGAAGCAGTGGCTGACATTCGCTATTGTGGGCGGGGGGCCAACAGGAGTTGAACTTGCAGGAAGCCTGGGCGAACTGGCGCATTTTACATTAAAAAACGATTTCAGGCGGATTAATCCCGCTGAAGCGAAGATTGTGTTGCTCGAAGGGACGGATCGTTTGTTGCCGACGTTTCCGGAAAAATTGTCGATTAAGGCTGAGAAAGCATTAAGAAGACTGGGTGTAACGGTAAAAACGCGAACGTTTCTGACAGGATTGAACGGGACGCGACTCTCGCTTAAAAGCGAAAATGGTGAAGAAACAATCGATGCTAAAACAATATTGTGGGCGGCCGGTGTAAAAGCATCGTCCATCGGTCAAATTGTCTCAGATGCCACCGGGGTTGGTTTGGATAAAGCGGGAAGGGTCAATGTTCAACAGGATTTGACGATTCCGGGGCACCCTGAGATCCTGATAGCAGGTGATCTGGCGAACCTGGATGATGGAAAAGGCAAAAGTCTGCCGGGGGTTGCTCCCGTGGCGATTCAGCAGGGACGATATATGGCGGATGTTATTAAGAATCGCCTAAAAGGAAGAGAAACAAAGCCGTTTCGGTATCGCGACAAAGGAAGCCTGGCGGTAATCGGCCGGAACTGCGCTGTCGCCTATTTTGGAAGGTATAAATTTTCCGGATTTCCCGCCTGGATATTATGGGTATTTGTGCATATCGGTTATTTGATTGAATTTGATAATAAGATCATTGTTATGTTCGAGTGGGCCTGGAATTACTTAACGCGGAACAGGGGCGCCAGATTAATAACAGGCGCTGAAGTTTCTGATGAAAATAAAAAGAAGGAAAAAGAAAAGGAGTTAATCGCTTGAAAATATTCAGGCGGTTAACTCCTGATTTTGTCAAATATTTAGCCAATAACTGACCTTAACCATCAAAATATTATCAGAATCGGCGTCGGCGAGCCGGCTCAGTGAACGTGAGAAACGAAAATCCCCAATGTCTTCAAAGTCAGATCTGTTTTGTGTCCAGACCAGATAAAATGTTGATCCGGGCATATATTCCCACCGAAGAACGGCATTTCCCCGTAGTGATTTAAAGTTAAAATCCGGCTGGTCCCAGGAGATCTCACCGGCAGGTCCGCTTCCGTCAGGATCGACTACATAGGAATCACCATTATATGTTAAACCGGATTCTCCACTTTCATATTCAAAGAAATCATAACTCTTTGTGCGGGCCAGTTCTTTGAAATGATAATAATCACCGGAGGAAATTAATGGCTGCGCGTAAATCTGCAAGCTTAGTTTGGGTGAGAATGTCCAGTTCACCCGAATACTGGCGGAGGCTGTGAGCTGGTCCATCTCAGCAAACACATAACGCCGGCCAAATGTATTTGATGCATAAAGATCATCAAATGAATCAACCCATTGCGCGTCAGCGTGGTTCCATTCAATTTCGGGAGTTACCGACACACTCAAATTTGCGGCCGGTTTCCATTCGGTTTCCAGTCCCACGCCACGGTTCCATGAACCTGATTCACTATTATATCCATATGTTCCGAATTCGAATACCCAATTTTTTCTCTCATCAGAACTGGTAAAAACATTCAACTCATAGCCCGGACGATTAATAGTCAAAGGTCCGCCTCTCGTTCTGCGGTTACTGATTGATTCGGGATTATAGGCGGAAGAAATTTCCATTTCGAAGTAGTTTGGGAACTGTAGGTAAACATTTGACCAAACCCCGCTCGATGTTGTATTTCCATCGAAATCTTTTGACGCGAACAGCGAGCCGAGTACTTTTGCATACCTGGTGTACCGGCCGGGTTTTACCCATTTGTATCCGCCGCCGATATGAGCGTTGATGATATTGGTTCGCCACATGTATCCCATATCATTAACATCAAATTCCGGATTAACAAATCCTATGGCCGAATTAAATATGATATTGCCCTTTTGTTTATTCAGAAGCATCCTGCCGGAGAATCCTGTCATGGATGTCGCGCTGCTGTCAACGCTCAGGTGTTTGGAGTCAGGCATTTGAAAATAGTGAAGCGGATTTGTCTGAAGGTCCGTAATTCGTGACGCACTGCCATAAACATTACTCATGCCTCCCCAGGCGGTAATAACCCAGACTTTGTCCTGATCAAGAAATGTCCACCCATCCAGGCCGAAGGTGAAAGCATCACTGTTCATTTCATCTTCAAGATATTTTTCTTTAAAATATCGGTGTGTCAGAGTTGAAATAAATCCCAAGCCCTGTTTGCCTTCATTAAATTCCTTCTGGGCCCGCATGATCCCGTAATATGTCAGTGGTTCTACTTCATAGGAAGAGCGATGGCCTGAACTATCAAGATCCGCGAATTCACGTGCTGTGACGGCGTGAATGGTTCCAATGTTCCAGTTATTGCCAATTTTTCCTGTCACTTTTGCGGCACTGATAATGGTGGTGCCGTCGGGTACATCGGCAAAATCATGATCCGGCAAATTCGTCCGGGGAGCACGTCCAATTCTCCGGCTGTAAAAGAAACTGGGGTTCCCCCAGTTAAATCCCCAGTTGCTGTTGGAGCCTCCGTATCCGAATTCAAAAATGGATGAACCTTCAATAAAAAATGGCCGTTTTTCACTAAAGAAAGTTTCCACATCACTTAGGTTTACCACCGCGGGGTCGACTTCCACCTGTCCAAAATCAGGATTTACGCTTAGGTCAAGAGTAACATTGCTGCTCAAACCGACCTTCACGTCGCCGCCAACCGCGGGGGAATATGTAGAGCCGTCATTGAAAGGATCGCCGGCTTCAGGTTGGGTAAATGCCGCTTTATTTCTAAAATATGGCAGTATTTCCAAATTTCTCGGGGGTTCAATATTTTCAATGCCTACAAGATCATAAAATCTGGAAACAAATCCACTTTCATTTTTCGGGGTATATACCAAAAAGTCCTCTTCGTTTTTTCGGGCGATGTCTCTCCGAAAATTTACACCCCATACATAATGATCTTTTTTCTTAAAACGCAGCTGAGAAAAAGGAATTTTGAATTCCGCGACCCAGCCGTCCTTTTCAATGCGGGCTTTGCCTTCCCATACACCGTCCCACGAATCGTCATCCCAGTCGTCGTTATAACAAACGCCGTCATACAATGTCCCGGCGGCGTTAACCGCGAAGTAAAATCCGCTTCGTTTGTCATAGTATGGATCAATATAAAATCCGAAGACATCGGAAGTCATCCAGTCATCCCTGCGGCCCAACCGGGCGATGATAGAATCGGGGTTTGAATCAAACATCCGGGCGGCAACATAGATCGCTTCATCATCATAGGTTATGTAAACAATGGTCTTTTCTGTGGGAGCAGAGCCTTCGTTAGGATTTTTTTGAATAAAGTCAGAAAAGCCTGTGGAATTCTGCCATGTTGTTTCATTGAGATAGCCGTCGATTTTTATGCTGGTTTCAGAACGATTGATACGGATTTTATTTTTTTCCGTAAAATTGCTAACAGATGCAATCGAGGATCCGGATATCAGGAAAATCAGGAGAAGAGTTGTACAAAATTTCATATAATTCCGCCCTTTAGATTTGAACTTTTTTTATTACAGACGTTAGTCATTGTAAAAAGTTTGCATTCGGGTTAATTTTTTTTAAAAATTACGATCACTTATTCTATAATAAAAGGGTCTGATGACAAGCATCATTAAAACGCGGGGTATAGTTCTTAGCTCTATACGATGGCATGAATCAAGTAAGATAGTTACGCTTTATACAGAGAAGCTTGGCAAAATAAAAGTAATAGCCCGCGGCGCGTTAAAAGATAAAAGCTCATTCAGAGGAGATTTAGAGGCATTAAATGAACTAAATGTCATAATTTCCGTCAAACAGGCGCGTTCTCTGCAGATACTGACTGAGACCGAATTAGCGGAGACTTTTAATACAATCAAATCGGACTGGAATCGTCTGCCGATTGCATTGGCAATTTTGGAATTAATAAATGAAGTATTCGATGAAGGACACGCTGATCAAATATTTTACGATTTTACGAGTTCGGTCATTCGGCAGTCAGGGGAATTAAAAACTCCTATCATTGCATTCTGGTACTTTCTGCTTAAGTTATCTTCTTTTCTGGGATTTAAGCCGAAT
>JBFXGD010000159.1:0-8534 GCA_050178385.1 Calditrichaceae bacterium | reverse complement strand
GTATTATACGCCATGGCTTGGTAACTCCTATATTTTAAATTGCTTAGGTCAAAAACAATTTACAAAAAATAGGATCACCAAGCCTCTTTTTATTTCACAAATTTATTCTTTAACCGGACACTAATGACCGTAAATGATTATTTATAGTCCATGAGGCATTTCTGTAAGGTATAATTTTTTTCGCAAGCTAAAGTATATGTTTAAAAAACGAAAAAGTGTGCTTACCTATCTGATTGACAATCTGGGAGAAGCCGAGCTTTAATTCTTGTGCACCATCACAGCAGCATCGTAAAAGCATTTTTTGGGTAAAAAATGATTCAATTCCCTGTAACTATGGCGCCGTCAAAAAGATGTATAATTCTATGGCTGTATTTTGCGTATGAGGGAGAGTGGGTAACCATCACAATAGTTGTACCTTTCTCATTCAAATTAGTTAGGATTTTCATCACTTCATCACCATGGGTCGAATCCAGGTTACCGGTTGGCTCATCCGCTAAAATAACTTTTGGTTTAGCAACAACGGCGCGGGCAACTGCTACACGCTGCTGCTGACCGCCTGATAATTGATTGGGAAAATGATTGCGGCGGTGAATAATATCCATCTGATCTAGCGCTTCCAGCACCTTCTTTTTACGTTGCGCAGATGAAAAGCCAAGGTACAATAAAGGTAATTCTACGTTTTCAAAAACGGTTAATTCATCAACCAGGTTAAAACTCTGGAAAACAAAACCGATATTGGATTTTCGCAAATTTGCGCGCTGCCTTTCGCTGTATTTTGATACTTCCTCCTTTAAAAAATGGAATTCCCCGTCTGTGGGATTATCTAACAAACCCAGTAAATTTAATAAGGTTGACTTTCCACAGCCGGATGGGCCCATGATGGATACAAATTCACCCTCATCAATTTTGATATTCACATTATTTAAGGCCGTTGTTTCAATCTCTTCAGTTGTGTAGATTTTTTTTAGATTAACGGTTTTAATCATTTCATCCTCCCGGTCAATTTTATCTTTCTTTTTGTCAATTCCATCTCTCGCGCAAAACTATTTAAGAACCAACTTGTCATAATCGCCAAAAGTATCATAAGAAGAAATAATTACCTGTTCGTCAGGGTCAAGTCCTTGTAGCACTTCAAACACTTGTGGATTTTGCCGACCTAAACTGATATTACGTTTTGTAGCAAAAGCGCCACTTTTATCTAAGACAAAAACCCATTGGCCTCCTGTTTTTTGATAAAAACCGCCACGCTCAAGAAGTGTGGCTTCAGATAACTCGCCTAATTCCAGACGAATGTGTACAGTTTGTCCTCTGCGGATTCCAGTTGGTTCATCACCATCAAATTTTAGATCGACATCAAAACGTCCATTGGAAATTTCCGGAAATATTTTTATAATACGAAGGCTATAGGTATCGCCGGCAAATTCAAATTCTCCTTTTTGTCCGTTAGCAATACGTGGTAAATAATGCTCATCTATTCCCGCCCTAATCTTAAAGCCATCCAAGACATCTATCTGGCCAAGACGCTCTCCTTGTTTTTTGGATTCCCCGATTTCCGCATTTAAGGCAGTAAGGTGACCGGCAATAGGCGCTTTTATTCGCAAATTATCCAGTTTTAATTTGGCAACCTCCATGTTTTTCTGCATTCTGCCTAGAGATGCTTCCAGTTGTTTTACCTGGGTTTTTCTAAACAATGAATCCTGTTTAAAGGAGCGAATAGCCAATGACTTCTTCTTTGAAAAGTAGAGATAATCATCTTTGGACTGCTCAAATTCCTCATCGGAAATAAGATTAGACTCTAATAGTTTTTTGTTTCTGTTATACACTCTTTGCAATTTTCTTAATTGATAATCCAATTCTATTAAATCACCTTGTAGTGATAGTTTATTTTGTTCCATCGCAAGTCTGGTATTTCTCAAATTATTACTAACCTGAAACAGATCAGACTCCCGGCGCATGATATCCAAAAGTAAATTTGTATTTTCGAGTTCCAGCAAGAGGTCGCCCGGATTAACCATGGTACCGGCCTCAACAAACTTTTTACTAACTCTTCCACCTTCAATGCCGTCTAAATAAACGGTTTTAATGGGAATTACAATGCTGGTAACCGGTATATATTCCTGAAATGGGCCCGTATTAACTGTGGAAACTGTTATTTTATTAATCTCAATATTTGTTTTTGAGGAGTGATCGCCAAATATTAGGTTATAAAGTACAAAAATTACCAACAGTCCTGAGATTGAGTATACAAAAATCTTTTTAGGCGGCCATTTCTTTTTTTCAATTTTCTTATCCATAAATTCTCCTAAGTGATCTAAGAGTAAAATAAAAGCCAATGAAAGAATATTACCAGACTACAATGTTGATCAGGTATATGTTACTTTACGTTATTTGATGAATGAATGTTGCAGGGTAATCCAAATTATTCCATATAACCGGTTTGCTTATTTTGACAAAACTGCTGCGCATTTTGAGAATTATTTATACCGTAGTATATTAGTTGGATTTGAGTTAGCAGCTTTTGTTGTCTGGTAACTTATGGTTAACAAAGCAATAACAAATGAAGTAAGGGACACCACAACAAATATGCCTAAATTTAACTCGGTTTGATAAGGAAATTGTTGTAACCATGAACGTATGGCAAAAAACGCAACGGGCCAGGCAATAATATTAGCGTATAAAACTAAAACCAGGAACTCCTTTAAAAGATACGTGATAATATTAGTGACAGAGGCGCCATAGACCTTCCGGATGCTGATTTCTTTTAAACGTTGTAAAATTCTAAACGAGATTAAACCAAATAAACCGAGGCATGCAATAATGAGAGCGATTATTGACAATATTGATGAAACTCCAGAAATGTTTTCTTCACTTTTATAGAAACTGTCAAAAATATCTTCAAGAAAAAAGTATTCAAAGGGGCGATCAGGGAAAATAGACTGTATTTTCTCTTGAATGTATCTGAGAACTTCTGACGTATTTGCCGGGTTAAACTTTATCAGTAAATAATTAGGCCATGGCCAAATATGAATCACTAAGGGTTCGATATTAGAATGTAAAGATTTAAAATTAAAATCTTGTACGACACCGATAACCCTACCCACAACATTCTTACCATCTCCATTTGAGTGACGGGCGAATTTTTTACCGATGGCCTCGTTTGGCGTCCATCCCAATCCCCTAACAGCCGTTTCATTTAGAATAAAAGCAGCCTCCTTGTCGGTAGAATATTCTTTTGCAAAATTTCTCCCTGCAATGAGTTTGATCTCTAGTGCATCCAAAAAATCATAATCACTCCATAAAACACGGAATGTAGAAACTTCCATAGAACCGTCTTCTTTTTCATAACGAAAAGACATTTGCCCGACTGGCCCGCCGGGAAATAGCGCTGCTGCTGACGCGCTTTTCAGAAGTGGAGATTGCAATAAATTATTGATAAATTGATCACTATTCTGTCTCAGTTCACCATCTCGAATTGGTACAACTAAGACGGATTCTTTTACAAAACCGAGTTCTTTATTCCTTAAAAAATCCAGTTGCTTAATTATGAAGATTGTACTAATCATCAAAGTCACTGAAATACTAAATTGAAAAACAATCAGGATATTACGAAAAAACGCGCCCGGCACCCCGAATGATAAAGAGTCACGCATCACATCAACCGGCTGAAAAGATGAGAGATAGAAAGCGGGATAAAGGCCTGAAAGAAAGCCAATGACCAACGTGATTGCTGCAATAAAAAGCAAGGTAAAACTATCAAAATGGAAAGGAATTTCTTTTCCTACCATTGATTGTACTTCGGGAAAAATAAGAATAGAGATTACAATGGCTAAAATAAGGGCAATCATTGCCATCAATATTGATTCACCTAGAAATTGTTTTATAATATCCGATTTTTCCGCACCCATCACTTTTCTCAAACCGATTTCTTTTGCGCGTGTTGTAGAAAGTGCCGTTGCCAAATTCATGAAATTTATAGAAGCAATAATTAAAATAAACAAAGCTATAATAGAAAATATGTAAACATTGAGAATGTTTCCCTCGCTCGCAATACCATATTCTGTTTCCGAGTAAAGGTGAATTCGCTTAATAGGCTGTAGAAATATTTTCCAGGATGTTTGCGGACCTTCATCGTGATAATTTTCTATAAACCCATCAAGTTTACGCTCAAGAAGCGATTTTTGATAATCAGCAGGAAGCAGCGTATAAATTTGACTCATACTATTGTGCCAGTTACTAACAATATCTTCTCCTAACCACTCTTTTACAGAAGAAAAGGAGGCCAGGAAATCAAAATTCAGATGTGTATTTTCCGGGAGATTATGTAAAACACCTGTCACTGTAAATTTTAAATAATCCTGGAAGACAATAATTTTTCCAATCGGGTTTTCATCTCCAAAATATTTTTTCGCAATGTCTTCCGTGATTACTACTGAGAATGGTTTGGTTAAGGCTGTTTTCCAATGTCCTTCTTTTAAGGAAAAAGAAAATATTTCGAAGACATTATCGTCCACAAAATAAAATTTTGACTCATAGAACCGCTTGTCTTCATATCGAATTAAGGGTTTGGGATTATCAGGATTAAAAAAACGAGTGGCTTGTATAATTTCGGGAATATCTTTCTGTAATGCTGGCCCTAACGCGAGTGGCGTGGAAGTCGATCGAAATATCTTTCCATTTGATTGTTTAAACGTGACTACTCGATAAATTCTATCAGAATTTGAATGAAAATTCTCATAACTCATCTCATTTTTAATAAAAAGAAATGTCAAAATACAAAAAGCTAAGGCAATTGTCAGCCCTGTGGTATTAATCAGCGCATAGCCTTTATTTTTCAATAAATGACGTAGTGCAATTTTAAAATAGTTTTTAATCATTCTCAGATCCTTTTATTGTCTTTTTAAGGGGCATCTGCCAAATACATATTTGCCTGGGTTTTATACATTTTAGCATATTTTCCATTCAGGGTCATCAACTCAGCATGTGTCCCGTCTTCAATTAATTTCCCGTTTTCAAGTGTAAGAATTCGATCCACAAAAGGTGTAACAGAAAACCGATGAGAAATTAAAATTGCAGTCTTATCTTCTGCTAAGCTCAAAAATTGTTCAAAAACTTCTTGTTCCGTTTTTGTATCTAAAGCCGCAGTAGGTTCATCAAGAAAAACAACCTCAGAATTTCTTAAAAAAGCGCGTGCGAGAGCTACTTTCTGCCATTGCCCCACTGAGAGATCTGTGCCATCATAAAAGTCTTTACCTAGTAACGTGTTATAACCTTCAGGATAATTTTGAGCAAGTAAATCCACACCAGTTTTCTTTCCAGCTTTTAATACTGCTTCTTGTTCATTTAGTGGAGAAGTTGACTGAATTCCAGCCAGAGAAATATTCTCATATAAAGTCATTTTAAATCGCGAAAAGTCCTGAAAGACAACACCAAATAGTTTTCTTAATTGTGTTACATCAAATTCCTCCATATTTTTTCCGCGGAACTTGATTGTCCCATTTTGTTTCTCAATAAGTTGTAACATTAGCTTCATAAGAGTTGTTTTACCTGCACCATTGGGGCCTACCTCAGAGCTTATTGAAATTTTATCTTTGGTTAACTATGAGAAAGCATTTTTCACTTTTATTGACTTTTAAAAATATTTGATTGTACTGCTCCTACATATTTTGAAAGCGACATCATTAACTTCTGCTATTTTATTCAAATACCGGTTTTAGATTAAGCTCATTTACCAACTATAAAACAAAAAAAACAGAACATTTTACCTTTGTTTTAGGAAGATGATAAAGAAATTGATTATTCCAATTTACCAATAACACCCTATCCAACAAGCTTTGTAAAAACAAACATTTCACTCATGTCAATCAAAAGACCTTAAACCAAATGGCCAATGAAAGATTTGCAATGTAGTATCAGGTAGGATTAAAAAAATACTTTACCAATTGACTTATAAAAGAATAAAAAAAATTGTTTGGGATGTCAATCTATTTTTAAAATTTTATTACACAAAACCTGTTGACGGTTGAAAGTAAGAAGTTGGAATTAGGAAGTTAGAAGAAAAAAGATTTCAGAGATCCTAGTAGCGTTTGTATTTCGAAGTCAGAACAGATGTTTCTTTGTTCTTTTCCCTTGATGGAAAAGAACCAAAAGATCATGGCTGTCCCAAAAAATCGGGAAATTAAACGGCTCGCTGCACTGAAATTCTTAAACTCGCTCGACTGAATTTCAACCGATTTTTTGGGAAGGCCGGAGTGGAGAAGAAAAGTAAGAAGTTGGAAGTAGGAAATAAGAACGTTAAGAGTGTAAAAGTCGGGGCACGGAAATCCGTGCTTAAAAGCAGGCAGAAATACAGAAACCGGATGTTAGGTATCTGCGGTCTTCGCAACCTGCGTAAACAGGTAACTTATAACAAATTTAAATTTTTGATTCACTTCCCTATCCTAATAAATTTACCTTAAAGATTCACGCTCAATGATCCGATAAGGAATATAATGCTTTCTCAGGAGCAATAACTTCCCTGACGGCCGTACTATGCAAAAATTAATATCTATTTTTACATTAAATGATAATTTTTAGACAAGTCTCAGTATTTAGTCATCTAAAATGGATAAATCTCATGAAACTGATTCTATTGAGCAGCGTCATTCTTTTGGTCATCATTATCACCATCATCATCACAAAAACAAACCGCTTAAAATATTTGAGATCTCTTCGCGCCGCCTGGGGATCCATACCGGAAAAACCACGATCCACAGAGGATGCAAGTCTGTTTTTTGAATTCACAAAAGATATTTCCCATCTTCAGACCCATCAGTTGGATGATAACACCTGGAATGATCTCAATTTCGACGACATATTCAGGATAATGGACAGAACAAACACACCGGTCGGTTCTCAGTATCTGTATCATCTGCTGCGGACGCCTGCTCTTAATAAAACAACCCTTGATGACCGCGAATCAGTGATCAATTTATTCTCGCGTGATCAGAAATTGCGGGAACAGATCCAGCTCATCCTTCGACATCTGAATGAAAAAAACGCGAAATATTTACCCTATTCGCTATGGAAACCATTGCCGGAAGTTCCCGGATATGCTAAATTTTTGCCGATTATGACGCTGATTTCAACCATCGTTCTGCTTTTGGCGCTCGGAAATATCCTGCATCCCGCATCCGTGTTCCTGATTTTTTCGGTAAATTTGATCATTCATTCCCTTATCAAACGAAAAATTGAAATTTTTATACACTCCTTTCAATATCTCGGAGTTTTGATCAGTGTTTCTGACAGAATTTCGGTTCTGAAAACAGAAAATTTGAAAACTGTCCAAAATGTGCTCAGGAAGAACTTAAAAGAAACAAGAAATATCGCTAAGCGATTATTTACGTTACAATTCAAAGATCAACTCGGCATTGTCGAATATTTTAATATCTACTTTCTGAGTGAGGTAACGGGATTTTTCTCGGCCGTGAAAAAAATGGACCGACATTCAGAAAAATTAAAAAATTTATTTAAAACAATTGGTTATCTCGATGCTCTCATATCTGTCGCTTCATTTCGAAATGAATATAATCGATATTGCCAACCGGTATTTACTGAAAATTCTAAAAATTTTGATGTCGATGAGATTTATCATCCACTTTTAAAGAATTCAGTATCTAATTCCTTCAGGTTTGATTGTCAAAGTGTGATCATCACGGGATCCAATATGTCAGGCAAAACCACTTTTTTAAAAACACTGGGAGTCAACGCGGTTCTCGCGCAAAGCATCAATACATGTATGGCCGGCAGATATAATGCGCCGTTTTTAAAAGTTAAATCATGCATCGGGATAACCGACAATCTGCTACTGGGAAAAAGTTACTACCTGGCGGAAGTTGAATCATTGCTAGATATCCTGAAATCATCAGATCAAGATAATATCCACCTGTTTATTCTGGATGAAATTTTACGGGGCACCAATTCAACCGAACGCGTGGCGGCCTCCATCGCGATTTTAAAATATCTGGCTAATAACAAAGACTTCATCCTCGTTTCGACTCACGATATGAAATTACCCGAAATTATGAATGATCAATATTCCAATTTTCATTTTTCTGAAAAAATCAGCACTGGCGGCCTTGTATTTGATTATAAACTCCATGGCGGAGTGGCTACAACCCGAAATGCCATCGCCCTTTTGGAATATGCCGGTTATCCTGAGAGTATCACAAAAAACGCTAAAGAATACATTAATCGCAAAAATGTGTAGATTTGATCCATTTGATGGCGATTCATTTGCTGGTGATTACAAGTTTGAGTATTTTATACCAGCGATGCACAAGTTACATTATGGACAAAAATTATTCAGAATCTGAAAATACATTGGAAAGGCCGTAGAATCAGCTCTAAATCAATCAAAAAGGCTTTTTTTAACAAAAAATACAAAAAAATAAAAAATAATGTTTGCTTTTTGTAATTTTATCTTGTATTATCTCTTCGCAGTTAAATGTACATGTTTTTCGACTTTTTAGTTTTGTGGTAGCAGGTTTGTTAAAAAA
>JBFXGD010000158.1:0-8573 GCA_050178385.1 Calditrichaceae bacterium | reverse complement strand
TAAATATTTTTTCAAAGAACCCGGCCAGCTCAGGATCACCGGCAGATAACTCGCGTACATTTCCGGAACCGGCAGCGGATGATTTCCGGACAAATAAATACGCATCATTCCTGCCGGCCACCAATTGGCCTTGTATATGATTCCTGCCTCTTACATCTGCCAGAATTTTCACCTGCGCTGAATTCAATCCATATAATAAATAAACCATTTGCCCCGGAATCATATTTTCAGATGCTAACCCATGTTTCTTACTTATATACTCCAGTTTCTTTAAATCTGTAAGATGAACCGATCTAATTTTCATGGATATTCGCGGCTGCCTTTTCCTGATTAATTTCATCCAGGATTTTTCTGATTCCTGTCATAGCCTCTTTGGCGTAAATATCATCATCACCTTTTTTTCTTTTGATCCGTTCCCGGTAATATTTAAGCGCCTTTTCCCGCTCGCCAATCTGCCGGTAAGTGATACCCATGTAAAGATATGAATCCAGATTCTGATCTATGGCGATCGCCTTTTTAAAATATTTCAGCGCCTCTTCATATTTTTTCTGATGGAAACTGACAACCCCAAGATTGTAATACACATTTGAATCATCAGGATATTGTTTTTGCAGCTTCAGATTCACATCAAACGCGTCATCGAATCGGTTGGTTTTTATGTAAATCATTCCCAGTAAACTCAGAATGGTCGGATCATCCGTTTTGATTTTCATGTATGAGTCGATTGTCTCCATTGCCATGATCGTGCCTGTGCCAACCTGAGTACCCGTACCCGTAAGATAGTATTCATTGGCCAGCTCATAGACCGCTTTAACGTAACCGGGATCAAGTAAAACCGCTTTTTCAAGAACTTTTATACGGCTTTCGTATCCCAATTCCTGCAGGCGGGCAGACAGCAGGTAGCTAAGCGAGAATAATACTCTCGGATTAGATGGATCATCCACGATCGCTTTTTTTAAAAACAATTCAGCTAAAGGATAATCTTCCTCGCGCAGAGCTATTCTTCCCAGCAGATAGGGAACTTCAGGAGTATCTTTACGATCTTTGATAATCGGATGCAAAATTCGTTTTGCCGCTTCAAAATCATTATTCACGATTTTTGTATATTTTGCCTTCTCACGGTCGCGCCTGACGGACATGCCATTTTTCATTAAAACAAAGGCTCTTAATACTTTGGATTCGACGTATTCCCTGCCTTCAATCAGATTGCTGACCCTTTCTGTATCGCCCTGCAGTAAACTGATTTTCGCGTCCAATATTAACATATCCGAATTCGCGTTCACCGGATTATCAGAGAAGAATTTGAACTGCTTATTCAGCCGGTTCAGCAATCCGTTGATCTCATTTGCCGCGCCCGCTTCAATAACATTTTTTTTAACGGCACCCTTGTGATAATCACTAACAGTGCAGGTGATGCCTCCATCAGGCCGATATTCGCTTTCAATTAAAATACCGGAATTCATTCGCAAAGCGGTTGACACCCAGGCGCTAATGTCCGTGACCGAATCGTTACCGATCGTTTCAAACAGCCAGGACCAGCGATGGATAATGTATTTGTTTTCCGTATTATTGAGCCCGGCCCGTTCAAATGATTCTGCCAGAGCAAACGCTTTTGAATTAAGTTCCACTGCATTGTTCTGATTCACCGTGGGCAGCACCATCACCCTGACTTTTGGCAGAGGAGGCTGCAGAATCAGCCAAAGAGATGAATAAATCATAAGAATGATGATTGAATAAAACAGTTGATTTTTTCGCGCTTTTTCAGCTGAAAAAATTTTTGATGATTTCAACAGAATAAATGTAATATTGACCGCAAATATAATAATCGCAAGAAGTACGATTCCGCCCGGAACTTCGCCTGAAAGAAAGTTCATCAAATTTCGCATATTATCCCAATACTCCAAGTACTTCGTCTATTGTATCAGACTGCGCAAAAATTTCTCAGTTTTTGACAACTGATGTTTGTTGTTATATAAAAATGGTTTGGCTCTGATTCATTTTGCAAATTCTCTGCCAACATTCCGGTCAAAACAGACATCCCGTCATTTCCAACAATCCGGATATGAAAAAACACACTTTATCCGGCCTTGTCCTTTCACCCTGAAATATCAATTTAAAAGAGGATCGGGATAATATAAATATTCCTACCGCAAAGGGCAAATTAACAATAAATTAAGACCGGTTAAAAACAAAAAAAACGGGATGATAATCACCCCGCTTTTGTATTACATTGACATTGCACAATACGCTAAGTTAATTTTTATCCGGCTCAGCGGGTGATTCGGGCTTTTCATCTTTTTTCTCAATCTCTTTCTCTACTGTAGATTTTTCAGAATCCTTGCCGTCATTGCCGCTCTTTTTAGCGGATTTTTTGGGCTTCGTAAAAGCAGCCGCTTCGATCACTTCACCTCTAAGAATCATATCAATCTGTTCACCGTCAAGCAATTCGTGTTCCAGAAGCGCAGTTGCGATGGCATGAAGTTTATCCAGGTTTTCTGAAAGTATTTTTTCAGCCTTTTTCTCCGCATCCAAAACAATCCGGTTTACTTCCTGATCGATCGCATGGGCAATTTCCTCGCTATAATCTCGATGCTGAGCGATTTCCCGTCCCAGGAATATTTCCTGTTCCTTTTTACCAAATGTGATCGGACCAAGTTTCGCGCTCATTCCCCATTCACATACCATTTTTCTGGCAAGATCCGTGGCGCGCTCAATATCGTTTCCCGCGCCTGTGGTAAGCTGTTTAAACACGATTTTTTCCGCGACCCGGCCGCCAAGCAGCTGAGCAAGCATTCCTTCCAGATATTCTTTCGAATAGGTATGTTTTTCGTCAATCGGGAGGTACGCGGTTACACCGAGAGCCCTACCGCGAGGGATAATCGTCACTTTATGCACAGGATCTGTTCCGGGAATCAGTTTTCCAACCAGCACATGACCTGATTCATGATAGGCTGTCGTCTTCTTCTCCTCATCGGTGATGAGAAGCGATTTTCTCTCCATACCCATCATGATTTTATCTTTGGCTTCTTCAAAATCGGTCATTCCAACTTTTTGCTTATCTTTTCGGGCTGCAAGCAATGCCGCTTCATTGACCAAATTGGCGATATCCGCGCCTGATAGACCTGGTGTACCTTTTGCAACCGCCTCAAGATCGACTGAATTATCAATTGGAACTGACCGTGTATGCACTTTCAGAATCCCTTTCCTGCCCCGGACATCAGGGCGATCGACAACGATCTGCCTGTCAAATCGGCCGGGGCGTAATAAGGCGGAATCCAGCACATCCGGACGGTTTGTCGCCGCGATGAGAATTACACCTTCTTTTGTATCGAATCCGTCCATTTCGACCAGCAGCTGATTCAGAGTTTGTTCACGCTCATCATGTCCGCCGCCCAATCCGGCTCCACGGTGTCTTCCAACGGCGTCAATTTCATCAATAAATATAATACATGGAGCGTTTTTTCGGCCCATTTCAAAAAGATCACGAACCCGGCTTGCGCCGACACCGACAAACATCTCCACAAAATCGGCACCACTCATGCTAAAGAAAGGCACACCTGCTTCACCTGCAACGGCTTTCGCCAGCAACGTTTTACCTGTTCCCGGAGGACCGAGCAGCAGCGCGCCTTTTGGAATTTTTCCGCCAAGACGCTGAAATTTTTCGGGGTATTTCAGAAATTCAATAATTTCCTGAAGCTCCATTTTTGCCTCATCAGCCCCTGCCACATCTTTAAAAGTAATAGTCGCCTTGTCCGGCGTCAGCATTTTGGCCTTACTTTTGCCGAAGCTGAAAATTCCCCGGCTTCCGCCGCTGCCGCCCTGCATTCTTCTGGCGATGAATATCCAGGCAACGATTATGAGAATCCACGGCAACGAATTTATCAGAACAAGCGTCCACTCACTCGAAGGCTCCACAAATCTGACCTTTACATCATACTTCTCCCATTCTTCGACTACGGTATTATCTACAAACGGCAGATTTGTGCGTATATATTTACCCCGTTTAACACCCTTATTGTCCGGAATACTTTCTTCACCCTTTAAAGTACCCTGAAAATTATTCTCCTTGAGAGTCACGCGACCGCTCTCAATTTTACCGTCTCTTAAAAGTTTCTGGTAAACAAAATAATCGACGTCTATTTCGTCAGGCCGGTTGTCAGGCCAAAGTGTGCTGAAAAATATGGCAGAAAGAAGAATCAATATCCATACAAGCCCCGTCTTTGATGCTTTTTTCCATTGAAACTCATCATCTTTTTTCTTCCGGTTATTAGGATCCGGTTGATTTTTATTGTTAAAATTATTTGATTTTTTTTCATCCATCTCAATATAATTCCTTTCTTCAATACTTCCGGCTATGAACCGATTACATAAATGCTACGAAGATTTCTCTTGACCTGAAAGTCATCAAGACCATATCCTACAACATACTTATCTTCAATTTCAAATCCGACATAATCCAGCTTCAGATCAACCTTGCTTCTGCCTTTTTTATAGAGCAGTGTCGCGAATTTTAATACTTTTGGATTAAACGCGCTCAGCATATTCTGCAAAAACTTTACCGATAACCCTGAATCAACAATATCTTCCACCACAACAACACACCGGTTATTAATATCCGCGCTCAACGGTTTAAGGACTTTAATATGCCCTGTTGACTCCCGCTCATTCCCGTAACTGGAAATCCTGAGAAAATCTATTTCAACATCGGTGTTAATATAACGGATCAAATCGGCAAGAAAAATAAACCCGCCGTTAAGGACACCAATCAGAATTGGTTTTTCACCGTTAAAATCATTTAGAATTTGTTCACCCAGTTCTCTTAAACGTAACTGTATCTGCTCCTCGGATATCAAAATCTTATAATTATCAGGAACAATCTGTTTTTGATTAAAACTATCCAATTTCATTATTTTATCCTATTTTGATTTATTGAATCCTTAATTCATAAAATCGGTTACATTTTTTTGTTATTTTATAACGATTGTCAATCTGAAATCCCGCTATCCAAACAATTTCATTCTGATTGATCAGTACCGGTATATCCATTTTTTTATAGCGGCTTAATTTCTGATTAATAAAAAAATCGCTTAATTTCTGTTTTCCATTCATCCCAAGAGGATAAAAGAAATCCCCTTCCCGCCAGTGTCGCACTTTCAGCGGAAACTTGATCCGATCACCACAAATATATTCAATGCGGGGATCAGTTGAAAATTTAATTTGTCTATCGGTAACGGGTTTAATTAAAATTTTATTTCGCCCAATAGAGACGCTTTGAGCTTCGGAAAGTTCCAATTCAATATTTAACTCATCCTTATTATAAGAAAAGTAAATAAAATTCCGATCTTTGAGAACGGTCATTTCCTTAGACAGTGTAAAATAAGCGCCTGTTCGGGCATCTGATACGAACGCGTCAAATTGCCTGAACAGATGCTCCGGAATGCTGAAATTTAAAGACTTAAACATGGATACACAATATTCAAGCAGGTGCCGGCGCAGTTTTTCCGTTAATTGAGTGTATTTGTTCTTTGAAAAACCCGTGTTCCCGTCTTTATTTATTACTATTTTTTCGAATAACCGGGCACTTAGATCATTAAAAGCCAGGTATGTTTCCTGAAGATCATCAATGCTTTTTCCAAATCCTGAGAGGAAATTTTCGCCCATCACCTTTTCCAATTCAGGTACAAGTTCATGCCTAATCTTGTTTCGCGTTTTTTGCGTATCGGCATTGGTATGGTCAATCCGGTAAGGAATATTATTTCTCTTTGCATAGGCTACAATTTTGCCTTTTTCCACATACAGCATGGGCCGTATATATCCCGGCCGCTCAATGGGAATACCCCTGAGCCCCCTTAACGACGAGCCTTTTGACAACCGCATTAAAAATGTTTCAAGCTGGTCGTTTAAATGGTGAGCCGTGACAATCTTTGCTCCGGGATTTTTTTCAAGAACATCATCAAAGCAGCGATAACGGGCTTCTCTCAGATGGTTTTCGCTCGATGACAAATCAAACCCTTTTAACGATTCACAAAAAAAAGGGATTTCCAGCTTTTTGCAGGTTTCTCTCACCAGATCTTCATCAAGATCTGTTTCAATCTTCCTGATTTTATGATTAATATGTATGACATGCAGTGATATGCTTAGCTTACTTTTAAGAGAATTCAAAATATAAAGGAGAACCATGGAATCTACACCGCCTGACACCGCGGCATAAATCTTATCACCAGGCGAGATCAACTTTCGGGAAGTAATACAGGAAAATACCTTTGCATCCAACAAAAGGCCTTCAGGTAAAATTAGGACATAAAAAGTAGCGGTGCAGGGACTTGAACCCCGGACACGAGGATTATGATTCCTCTGCTCTAGCCGACTGAGCTACACCGCCATAAAAAAAGAGGTGACCTGTTGGGATCACCTATTTGTAGCGGGGGTAGGATTTGAACCTACGACCTTTGGGTTATGAGCCCAACGAGCTACCAGACTGCTCCACCCCGCGATCATTATTAGGCAACCAATATACTAAGATTTATTATTTATGTCAACCAGTTTGTTGATTTTTTTCATCAAATCATCGCTCTCATTGACGATAATTTTTAGTGACGGAGCCGCCAGTTTAAGGCCTGCATCATCAAATAAAGACAAATAAGATTTATTGCCTGAAATCTTTACAAGATCTTTTTCCGTACAGAGAACCATAGCCGCCCGTTTGTCCAGAGAATGGCGAATTATTTTTCTGATATCATCCGCCTTGTATGCCCGGTGATCTTTGAATTTCCCTATCCATAAAGGGATAATATGTTCACAATTAAGACTTTTTACGAAATTATCGGGATGAGCAATTCCGGCAAATGCGGTCGTTTTTATTCCTGATAACTCCTTTATAGAACCAATTCTTTGGAAATCCGGTCCAATCAGATCTGACAGCGCTCCGCGGCTGTAAAATTCCGGGATAACATGAATCTCAAGCTTCCTTTTCGGATTCTCTTCGGTACTGTTTGTATGAATAATGATGTCCGCCCTTGAAATATTATGACGGAATTCCCGAAGCGTACCTGCCGGAATCGGCAGATTTTTTTCATACGGTTCACCGGAATTTATCAAAACGATATCCAGATCCCTTCTGACCGATCGATGCTGAAAAGCATCATCGAGAATAATCAGGCTTGGGTTGAATTTTTCTAAAACATGGCTGATAGCCAGATGCCTTTTCTCCGATACCGCGACCACTGCTCCGGGTACTGACTTCGCGATTAACAGCGGCTCATCACCCGTAATCAATGAATTGGTATTTATATTTTCCCCGTCTGATACTATTTGAAGCCCCTTGCTTTCCCGACCGTATCCCCGGCTGATGACTGCTATTTTACCATAATATTTTTGCAAACCGGCCGCGAGATATATGGTAAATGGTGTTTTACCGGAACCTCCGGCGGTGATATTTCCGACTGAAATCACCGGCACCTTATAATGATACGCTTTAAATATTCCAAGATCATAGAACAAATTCCGGATATCCAGAATTATACCGTAAATCATCGAGAAGGGCCAGAGGAGCAAACGCATCATTTTTGGAATTATCATTTTTATTATACCATCCAGTTACGGATTTCATATGATTTATCCGGTACCGGCAGTTCTAAGAGATTGAATTGCGGGAATTGCATCGAAATCTGGTTTTCCCTTTTTAAAACGATCTGAAATCTCATCCATTCGCCCGGATTAAATTTCAGCACACTAAACGGAATCATCATTTCCAGCGCATCATTAAATGCACAGTTTGATTTTCCGGGATGAGGCTCCCAATGATCCTTCTTTTCAACGGAAAGTTCACAGAGTTTCGTTTTTAAATCAAAAAGGTACGAAATCTTTTTTGGAGAGTAGAACCTTATCAATACTTTGTCTGCCTGCAGCACGGAATTTTTTGGAATGACAGCTATATAAAGATTTTCAGCATTAAAACCAATCATAATCTCTTTAATCTGCGCTTCGGTTTGATGCATAGCGCCTTTGGAAGAAATATCTGTGTAACTTGCCGCACCATACCATTCAAAATATTGCTGCATACTTCCGTCAATAACCGGGAAAATAAAATGCTTGGGGATGATATTTTGGAAGGCCTCGATGCGTTTTTTCTTTATTTGAATAAATAAATGCTCCGGCGGGTCATCACCCAGTAATTGATATACACGGATCAGATGACTTCTAAAAAGCCTGTCAAATTCGCTGTCCTGGCCCGAGCTGTGTTCATTTCCATACCACCAGCACCAGTCAGAGCCCTCGGCGATGTAAATTTCCTCCCAAGCCTGTGATCTGACCTCATCAGAAATTTTCACATTTTTTTCACTTTGAACCAAAAATTCGCGCGTCTGGTGCAGCATTTCCCACGCCTGCCGATCTTCCGAATCACCGATCCAGATCTGAAAATTATGATTGATCCAGCTGCCGGGCCAGATCTTCGTTAATTCACGCGGCTCCGCGTTCTCAAGAAATTTAGTGAAAGTAGTAGTTAAAAATTCAGGATTTCCCGATAACTGCTTATATAAAAGGTGAAGAAATTTCCCGCCATTCTCAGGATA
>JBFXGD010000157.1:0-8689 GCA_050178385.1 Calditrichaceae bacterium | reverse complement strand
GATAATATTTAATTGCAAAACGCGGGATTTTGATAGAAAAATATAGCGGTACTCTTCAACAATATCAATAAAAAAGATTTTCCTTTTTCGTTAGGATTTGCAGTCAACGATATGGACGGTCTCAGACTAAACGGTTAACAATCAAGCGGATGATTTGTAATTCTGTTTGCTTTTCAGGATGATTAAGCGGTTTTGAAGAAAAAAAAGAGACTGACCGCAATGGTCAGCCTCTTTTGCACAAATTACTTTAGTGTGGGTTTGCTTTTGTCGGGATAAGGCGGCTGTACGGGATAAGCTTTCGGCTCATTTTTAATTTTACCAAGAATCACTTCGATCGCTCTATCCAGCTGCGCGTCTTTGCCCTTCAAAACATCGCCCGGCATGTTAACCACTTCGATCGTCGGTTCCACACCATGTCCTTCGATAATCCATTCGCCTTTAAAATTATAAGGGCCAAACTGCGGAGGTGTGGTTTCGCCGCCATCGATGAGTGGTTGATGCGATTCGATTCCTACCGCTCCGCCCCAGGTGCGTTCACCGATGATCTCGCCAAGTCCGAGATGTTTCCATGACTCAGAGAAGATTTCACCATCCGAACCGGTGTCATGATTGATGATCAATATCAGATGACCGTGAAATGCCCGTTCCGGTGTGCGGATCGGTTTGCCTTCGCGCGGTTGGGTAAAATCCTGCAGCGAACGCTCAAGTCGGTCAATGATCATTTTGCTGGTAAAGCCGCCCCCGTTGTATCTGGCGTCGATGATAAAGCCCTTTTTATAGTATTGGGGATAGAATATTTTCGCGAACTCAATCAGCCCGTTTTCCATCATGCCCGGGAGATGGATATAGCCGACCTGATTCTGAGTCGCGTTATCGACAAACTTACGATTCTGATCAACCCATTCGTTATAAAGTAAGCCATATTCGGAACCGGTGGTTTTCAATATGTATGTTTTTGCTGTATTCATATCCGGTGTTGAGTTGTATGTAATCTCTATGATTTTGCCTCTTTTATTTTGCAGATATTCATAGATATTATCGCCTTTTTTGATTTCAACACCGTCAACGGCGAGGATATAATCGCCTGCTTTCACCGGTGATCCCGGAGCGTACAGAGGAGACTGATCGCTGTCGTCCCAATTGTTGCCGGGGATAATCCGTTTGATGCGCGGGTAGGAATTGACCGAATCATAATAAAACTCCGCTCCCAGAAGACCCGTCGGAATCCGTTCTGAGCGATCATAATCACCGCCGTAAATATAGGTATGACCGACGTTTAACTCGGCGATCATTTCACCAATCAGGTAATTGACATCTTCTCTCGTACCGCAATACGGAATAAACTTCCGGTATTTTTCACCGACCTTTTGCCAGTTCACCCCGTGCATGTTTTTATCATAAAACCAGTCGCGCTGCACACGCCAGGCTTCGTTGTAAATCTGCATAAATTCCTGCTTTGGATCGATTTTCACAGCAATACCGGACAAACCGAGCTTACCGTCTCCAACCCCCGCCGAACCGGTTTTTGTGATGCCAAAGGTTTTGCCTGATTTGTAAATCAAATTTTTACTGTCGCCGGTCAGATGATATTGACTGATTCCGCTCATCAGTTTTTCCTCTTTGGCGGATTTCAGATCAAACTTGTATAAGTCCAGGTTCGTGGCGCTGTTGGCGTCCGTCACGGTCTGATATTTAAGAAATTCATTCTTATCCTTTTTGAGATAAACAAATCCGCCAGTCACCGCTTCAAGTCGGAAAAGGTTTGCCGGTTTCACCGGAGCGGCAACGATGCGCTTGTCAAATCCCGAAAGCGTGATCAATACATTGTCAGCGCGGGATGTCTCATCGTCTTTTGTCGCGTCAGTAATGTTTTTTGGCGCGAAAGGCGAAGGATCACCGTCTTTTAATATGAGCACATGCGGCCGGGTCATATCCAGAAAAATATGATTCTGATCCACAAATCCCATTACCGGCTGAAAACTGCGGTTCGAAAGAAAATACAGGTATTTTCCATCGGCGCTGAAGGATGGACTCCAATCCTGGGTGATATCTTCGGTCACCCGGTAAATCTTATCGGCGGTAACCGAATACAGGAAAATGGATTCATAAAGGGATTGTTCCATTTTGGTATATGCGATCCATTTACTGTCCGGTGACCAGGTATAATCCTGAATACCCCAGCGTTCCCACGCGTCGTCATAATCACCCTTGTCGATAACTTTTAACTTTTTTGTCGTCACATCAACAAGATTTAACTGCATGAATTTATCGTGGAATAAAATCGACTTGCTGTCCGGTGACCAGACAGGATTCATCCGGTAACCGTTGCCGTTCGATGTGAGCTGAATCCACGCCCCTTTAGTGTAAGGTTTGGTGATATACAATTCTTCTTCACCGGTCTTATCGGAGAAAAAGGCAATCCACTTGCCGTCCGGTGACCAGACGGGATTTTTTTCTCTCGAAGCGGATGATTCGGATAGATTGTAAACCACACCCTCTTCGGCAGGCAGATTGATGATTTCGCCGCGGACATCAATAATGGCTCTCTTCCCTTCGGGAGAAATATGAAAACCGCCCGTAAATTTTTCGGCGTCAATATACTCTTCTCGGGTTGGAACGGCATCGCTAAGAGTTTCAATGTTGACCAATTTTGATTTTTCGGTTTTCAGATCAAACAGATAAATTGATTCACCGTACTGATAGACGATATGATTTTTTCCGATTGACGGGTACTTGAAATCATAGTCATTGTAAAAGGTCAGACGGGTAGTTGCCTTGGTGGATAAATCATATTTAAACAGATTCAGGGTGCCGTCGTCCCGGTCAGACACGAAATAGATAAAATTGCCGTACCACATGGGGAAATTATCCGTTCCATCAAAGGTGGTGATACGGGTAAAATCCCCTTTTTCAAAACTACCGACCCAGATATCCTGAGCCGTGCCGCCCTTGTGACGCTTCCAGGTGCGGAATTCCCTTGAACCCCGGTTGTAGGCGACTGATTTGGCATCGGGTGACAGGGAAGCCAGACCCGCGCGGTCAACCGGCAATTTAACCGGCATGCCGCCCTCAATTGAAACCTTGTAGATCATATGAGCGCGTGTGGGGTATTCCCGGACCGAACGGAACAGAATATGTTTACCGTCGGGGAACCAATCCAGAACTAAATCCGATGCGGGGTGATAGGTGAGTCTCACGGGTGTGCCGCCGTCTTTTTCCATCACAAAAACATCGTTACCTCCGTCATAATTGGCGGTAAAGGCAATTTTGGATCCGTCGGGACTGAACTTCGCGTAAATCTCTGTACCGTCGCTATTGGTGATACGTTTGGCCTTGCCTCCGTTTATGGGAACAAGCCAGAGATCGTTTTCATAGGTAAAAACGATGTCCGATTCCGATACATCGGCAAAACGCATCAGATGCGATTCGGCCGTGGCAAGATTAAATGAGAAAACCAGGAAAAATAATAACGCGGATATGCGTCTCAGCATGATTACTCCTTTCAATTAAATTTTTTTTAATAGTTGATGATTGGAAGCATTGTAAAATACATCATCCGTTTCGCTTTGACTATATCGAATAAATGATACCAATAATTCCTACGTGAAAAATATCATTTTGTTTTGTGAAAGGTGAAAAAAGTCAGAAGAAAAAAGATAAAAGAAAAAAGACAAAAGATGAACCAGTCTGAAATTGAAGAAAAAGAGATTGTCTGAACGATGATTACACTGATAATCGATGACCATGAAAGAGTAAGTAAGAAGTAGGAAGTAGGAAGTAGGAAGGGGAAAATGTCTGAACTATGATTCGTTTGATTGAATGATGACCGTGAAAGAGAAAGTAAGAAGTAGGAAGCAGGAAGTAGGAATTGAAGATGGGGAAAATGTCTGAACTTTGATTAGTTTGCTTAAATGATGGACATGATTTAAAAAATGGAAATCAGAGTATTTATGTAATCATGAAATCACATTTCAGACAGTCTTTAAATCTCCTAAATCTGCGGTCAAAACAGGGAACAGAAAAGAGTTAAGAGTAAGCAGTTTCCCCCTTTAGCCAAAGAGAAATCGACATATTTTAAATCTTTTCTCTTTTTTCTTTTGTCTTTTATCTTAAATTCCTACTTCCTACTTCCTACTTCCTACTTCCTACTTCCTACTTCCTGCTTTTTCTTTCATTTATTTGAACCTATTTATAAATTCTTGTAGTTTTAACCGTTCATTTTCAGCGCGAGGCATGAAATAAAATATTGGGTCCAATGGTTGAATGTGAATTAAGTCTAAAACAAAAGGAGCCAGAATGGAATACAAAAAATTTGCAAGATCATCAACAGAAGTTTCACGGCTTGGTTTTGGCGCGTGGGGTATCGGCCGCTCCATGTGGGTTGGCGCGGAAGACAAGGAATCAAAGAAAGTTCTGCGCCGGGCGATTGAAGAGGGGATTAACTTCTTTGATTCGGCGCTGGTTTACGGAATGGGACACAGTGAAAAACTGATCGGTGAAGTGGAGAAAGAGTCGGGGAAAGAGCTGTTTGTCACATCAAAAATTCCATCAAAAAAAATGGAATGGCCCGCGAAAGACGAATCCCTTCTAAAAGACTCGTTTTCAAAAAATTATATTATTGAGACTACAGAAAAGAGTCTTAAAAATTTAAATCGCGATTATCTCGATTTACAGCAGTTTCATGTATGGAACGATCGCTGGGCGGAACAGGATGAATGGAAAGAAGCCGTATTAAAATTGAAGAAAGACGGAAAGGTGCGCTTTTTTGGAATCTCTATCAATGATCATCAGCCGGAAAACGGCATCGAAGCGGGGAAGACCGGGCTTATTGATTCCTATCAGGTAATCTTTAATATTTTTGATCAGTCACCCACGGAAAAACTGTTGCCCTTCTGTCTCGAAAACAACATCAGTGCCATCGCCAGAGTGCCTTTTGACGAAGGAGCGCTGACGGGGAATATCAATCCGGATTCCATATTTCCGAAAAAAGATTTCCGCAACAGATATTTCCGGGACGACCGGAAACAGCAGGTCTGGGACAGGGTTCAAAAGATTATGGAAGACACCGGAAATGAAACAGGATCTATCGCTGAAGCTGCGTTACGATATATCATCAGCTTTGGGGCGGTCACGACCGTTATTCCGGGTATGCGTAAGGAAAAAAATCTTCTTTCGAATGTGGAGAGCGTCGGGAAGGGGGTATTATCGGCTGATCTGCTTGAAAGGCTTATAAAACATCGCTGGGACCGAAATTTTTACGAATAATGAAAAAATCCCCGTCTTTCAAATGATGAGAGACGGGGATTATATCTAAAAAATTCGGTATAGTTCAGACGCGCTTCCGCAGAAGACGATAAAGCGTCGGCTGATCTAAAAAAGCCAGATAGTCATTATATTCTTCATCCGATTCAATAATAAAAAGTGTAAACAATATTTTAACCGCGTCAATCAGGTCCTGCTTTTCCCATGGTTTTTCAATGTACCGGTCGAGATTCGCCTGGTTAATCGCCTGAATGGTATCCTGATGAGTCGCGAGCCCGGTCAGTAGTAATTTCCGGGTGAGCACAAAACGATCATCTTTATTCAGTCTTGAAAGAAAATCCACACCTGTTTCACCGGGCATAATATGATCGCAGATGATGACGGCCACCAATTGCCCCTCGGAATCCAGTTCGTTAAGAACTTCATCGGCTTCACCCGCTGATTCGCAATCAATCAGGTTGACGATCGGGCTAAAATATTCAAGATCCTTTTTAAGGGCGGCCAGTACTTCTCTTTGATCATCTATGCATAATATATTCAGTTTTGCCATGTCAACCTCCGACAGGTATGGTTATTAAAAAAGTAGTGCCCTTTTCAGAACTCTTAACCGAAACGGTGCCGTTATATTCATTGATAATACGCTGAACAATGGTAAGTCCTAATCCCAGACCGAATGATAAGCCAGAAATTTTTGTTGTTACATTCGGCTGGAAGATATTTGGTAATATATCTTTCGGGATTCCCGGTCCGTTATCGCGGATGGACACGCTGATGTTTGATTTTTCATGCCTGCTGATTACAGTCAGTTCATGATCCGTTTTTTCCGATGCAAACATCGCCTCACACGCGTTTCGGATAATATTGGTCCAAATCTGAACAAATTCTCCCATGTTGCCTGTGATCGGGGGTAAATCGTTGAGTTCAAGATTCAGAGTAATCATTTTTAATTTATGGCGCAGCAAGGCAAGTGTGTCTTTGATACTTTCATTGAGATCCAAATTCGGATTCCGGACGGTGGATTTGGCGCCCAGATCTTTGATGGATTTAACCACATGGGTGGATTGTTCGGCGGCGACGATCATATCATTCCATGCTGCTCCCATTTCCCATAATTCATATATTTTTCGGGCATCTTTGTCAGGCTCCTTTGTAAATGAAGGCAGCTGATGATCAGTTATACCGGTCTGCGCAAGCAGGGATGCCGAATCATCGGATAATTTAAAGTTTGACAGGAGCTCTTTTTTACGGAGTCGGACATCGCTGCTGGATAGGAATCGTCCCCTTAAAAATCCTGATTCAAAAATTGCGGCTTCCTTTTCGTCTTTCCATCTTTGATTGATCTGTTCAACCAGCCAGTTTGAATTTCTTGCGATGACCGAGATGGAATTATTAAGTTCATGCGCTATTCCTGCAGCCATCTGCCCCAGAGAAGCATATTTTTCATTATCCACTAATTTTTTAAGCGCCTGTTCCCGTTCTCTGGATACTTCAAGTACGCGCTGTTGTCTTTTCATTAAATCAACTACCGCTACCGGCATAAACTGTTTTTCCAGACACTGGGTACCTTCCTTGGGAACCGGATCCTGGTTTTTGTCAATATAGGCGAGTTCGCAGTCAGTCAATGCTTCCACTGTGGCGAGGCTTTTAAAAGATTTTGAAAAAAAACTATAGGCTCCCACAAAAGCGTTTTTCCCGGCCGTAAAAATTTCTTCTTTTGTACCGTCCGCTTCTCTTACATAGCTGGAAAGGGTACCGCTTCGAACAAGATAAAGACGGTTATTAAGTTTGTCCTGTTCCATCAATATCTCACCCTTTTTCAGGCGGATACGGCGGGACGGCTCTGAAAAATATGTGCGGATGAGCCAGTCAAATTCCGCGATTTGTTCAACAGTTTTCATAAGAATCCGATTATTTTTAAGATGTATAGCATCAAATAGATAAGAATTAATCCTGACATTCCCATTAAGACCCCGGTACGCGCCATCTGCGGGGTTTTGATAATACCACTGGCGTATGCCATCGCGTTTGGCGGTGTGCTGATGGGCAGCGACATGGCAATACTTGAGGCGAAAGTTACCGCCAGAATAATCATTTTACTGCCTCCGAACGCACCCAATGATTCCACATTTGCTCCCAAAGCAGCCATCACCGGAAGCAAAAGGTTGGCCGTGGCTGTATGTGACATGAAATTGGCCATCAGCAATGTGATGATAGTGGCAATAGCGATAATAAGCAATGGATGCAGACGGTCAAAAGGAATTGAATTTATCAAATGTCCGGTAAGACCGCTCTGTTCGAGACCGGTTCCCAAAGCGATACCACCGGCAATCAGCCACAAAACATCCCAACTGATTCTTTTTAAATCGTCGGCGGTTAATATTCTTGAAACCAGAAATACTGAAACCGGGATCATAGCCACAATATACGAATTCATGCCGTGAAAATCAGTAAAAAGCCAAAGAAGAATAGTGATAATGAATGTAACATAAACCGTTTTTGCTTTTCCGGTTTTAAGAAACTTGTTTTCAATCTGTACCTTTATCTCCTTTGTAGCGGGCGGAAATAATTTTTGCAAAACAAACCAGAGTATAATCAGCAATACAATAACATAAGGAATTGCAAATTCCATCCATGCGCCAAATGAAATGGTATTTTCTCCGGTCAGATACTTCATTGCTACGGCGTTTGGCGGCGTCCCGATCGGTGTACCTATTCCGCCGACATTGGCCGCAAAGGGAATTGCCAGGATAAATCCGGTCTTGCCGGGGTCATCATCCCTGAATGTAGCGATCACCGGGGTTAAAATGGCCAGCATCATAGCGGTTGTAGCTGTATTGCTCATAAACATGGAAAAGATCGCTGTTATCACCATCAATCCCAGCATCACCCATTTGGGATCGGTTCCGAATGGTTTTAACAACACACGGGCGAGATTGATATCAAGCCGGTATTTGGTCGCTGCCATCGCGAGAAAGAATCCGCCGAGAAATAGCAGAATGATAGGTGAGGCGAAGGCGCCCATGACTGATTTGTAACTGAGCACCGTTCCGAAATTTACAGCATCGGGAGGTGCGCTGAACAGAAAAAAACTGCTGTCGGAAACCATAACAAGTTCAAGGGTGATGATCAAAACCGATGTCGCGAAAATTGGTATGGGTTCCAGTACCCAGAAAAGAGTCGCCATGACAAAGATAGCGATAAGCCGCTGTTCAACAACAGATATATTATCAATCGGAATCCATTGGCCGGGCATAATCAGAATCAATACCGGTATGATAATCGCAATGGCTGGTTTGATATAACGCATACAGACTCCGTTTTTACTTATAATGTGCAGCAAGGCGGTGAATTTAAATAGAAATATAATATTCAACAAGGATTAATAAATTAATCCCGCATACCATCCATAAACTATGTTTTCTGAACT
>JBFXGD010000156.1:0-8698 GCA_050178385.1 Calditrichaceae bacterium | reverse complement strand
CGTAATCTCATCTTCGCCTTTTTCATTATCGGTTTCGACGCTGAGAATTTCAGGAATGTTCTGCAGACGTCTTTCAACTTCTTTTGAAAGTTCGGCAAGTTTGTTTGTATCATCTCCATAAAGACTAATAGCGATAGACGCGTCATCACCGCCTTCCTGCCTCCAGGTTGTCCTGATTTTAACCCCCGGTAAATCCGGAATACGTTTCTTAACATCTTCGAGAACAAGATCGCGGCTCATGTATTTTGAATCATGCAGGCCCAGAATTTTTGTAGCCCCATCCCAGACGGCATCATACCAGCTTAATTGCGGTTCCGGCTCAAGAAACACTCTGATACGGGCAAAATTTGTCCTGTATCCGGCATCGATGGTACGGACACGATAAATATCTGCCTTTGAACGGACCGTATCTTCAACTAACTTAACGACCCTCGATGCATCATCAAGTGTATAATTATCCGGCAGATCCATCATAATCCTAAAGTCATTGATATTCCCTTCCATGTTGTCGGTACTGGCAACATTTTGCATGGCAAAGTTGGTGGAGAAGAGAATTGCCATCAATACCACGAAGGTTTCGAGACGGTGATTAAGACTCCAGACCAGCAGGGTGTTGTAGACTTTATTGGATTTGGTTATTATCGCCGGTTCAACCACTTTTTTCTTGCTTACAATTTTATTTGCGGCTAATGGTATAAAAACCATCGCGACAAATAGAGAAGCAAGTAATGAGAAAATTACGGGCAATCCGATCCGCAGCATGTAAAATTGAAATCCGATACTGTCATTCATCAGAATTAACGGTAAAAATACAACAATGGTTGTAAAAGTTGCCATCGTGATCGCCAGTGATACTTCGCTCGTTCCATAAGCCGCTGAATCTCTGTCATTCATCCCTTCAGCGCGTTTACGGTAGATATTTTCGAGAACAACTATTGAATTATCCACAACCATGCCAATGGATATCATCAAACCCACCATGGTTATGATATTCAATGTCCACCCTATGAAATACAGTACGGTTAGACTGACAAGAATAGACAGTGGAATTGCCAGATTCAATATGAACGTCATTCGAAAACGGCGCAGAAAAAAGAACAACACCAGAAACGCGAAAGCGCCTCCCCAAATACCCGCGTTTTTTAGATTTTCAATGGATTCTGTAATATATTCACCCTGATTAAAGAGCACCTCTATTTTAAAATCCGCAAGTCTGGGATCTTTTGAAAACTCGTCTTCAAATTTAGCTTTTACCGTATTGCAGAGCTCGACGGTATTGCCCATCGATTCTTTAAATACACCAAGCTGAACGGCCGGTTTTCCGTCATGCCTCTGGACCCATCTTCGTTCCGGAACATCATATTTAACTTCCGCGATATCCTTCAGCAATATATTGGTATTTTTGATTGGCAGATTTCGTATATCATCCAGTGTGCGGAACTTCCCGACAGACCGGACAAATATTTTTTGCCCCCCGGATCTGACATCTCCCGAAGATATGGCAAAATTATCCTGCCGGAGTTTTTCAATCACTTCATATAGATTGATTTTATAACTTTTTACTGCATCCTGATTGATATGGATTTGAATTGACTTCTCATCCGCCCCCCATATTTCGATATTGGCCACACCGTCAATCTGTTCCAACGGTTTTTTTATCAGGTTTTCCGTCAGATAATACGCGTCTTCCACCTCGCCTTTTTGTACAAGCGCGATCCACATGATCGGATCGTCATCATCCGACCATTTTCTCAGATAAAATCTTTCCACATCATCAGGGAGTTCCGGTTTTACGCGATCCATTCGATCCCGCAACTGGCTGTATGCAAGATCCATATCCGTGCTTTGATTAAACTGAATAAACGTCCAGCAACCGTCTGCGCGGCTGTTTGTTGTGACTGTTTTTACATCTTTTATCGTTCTGATTACTTCCTCAATAGGCCTGGCGATTAATTGCTCAATTTCTTCGGGATTGGCATTCGGATATGGCGTCCAGACTCCGAGAAACGGAGGAGAAAATCCTGCGGGAAAAAGCTCCACTGAAATTTGTTTATAGGCGATTATACCGACTACCAGCAATGCAAGAAGACTCATCAGAACCGTTACAGGCCTTGTGAGCGCAAGTCTGGGCATCAGGCTTATTTTTTTATTTTCATCGGACATAACTTTTCCCCGCTACTGTACTGAGTTCAAATTACAGAACATTATTCTCTCGTAAAAATGCTATAAACTACCGGTATTACAACCAGCGTCAGCATAGTTGAAGTGATCAGACCGACAATTACGGTTATCGCCATCGGTGTTCTGATTTCAGCGCCGTCTCCAAGACCGATTGCCATCGGCAATAATCCGAGTACTGTAGTTAATGTGGTCATAAGAATCGGCCGTAAACGAATTTTCCCACCTTCAACAATAGCTTCGATCTTAGGGAGACCTTTTTCGCGTAAGTGGTTAATGTAATCCACAAGCACGATAGCATTATTTACCACAATCCCGGCGAGCATGATTATACCCAGGAAAACGACAATACTCAGCGGAATATTCAGAATATATAAAAAGATTATCACGCCGATCAGCGCCAAAGGGATTGAAAAGATGATCACAAACGGATGAATGAGTGATTCAAACTGTGATGCCATCACAATGTAAACCAGAAATATAGCTAACCCGAGCGCCATCATAAGGCTGTTAAGCGATGTTTCCATTTCTTTATTCTGACCTGCAATTTCATACGTAAAATCATTGGGAATATTCAGCCGCTGGATTTCCCGGTAAATCGCCTGACTAATTGATTTCAAGTTGCTTCCGGGCGCTATATTCGCTGTGATGACGGCAGTTCTCTGCTGATCGACTCTCCTGATTTCTGACGGCCCCTCATTAATCCGTATAGCCGCGACAGCCTGAAGCGGAATTGGTTTGGAACTGCCCGGATTGATAATTAAACGCTTCAGGTCTTCAATACTTTCCTTGTCTTCCTCACGAAGACGCACAAGAATATCAATTTTTCTGTCTTCGTCCTTGAATTCTGTCGCCACATCACCTCGTACCTTATTACGGACAATCGACGCGACATCTATTACGTTTAATCCGTAGCGCGCCAGAATTTGCCGGTCATAGTAAATCTGAACTTCCGGATTACCCCGCTGCAGACTTGCTTTTGCATCCACGAGACCAGGGATTTCGGACATACTTTTCTCCAGTTCACCGCTTAATTGCTGCAAAGCCGAAATATTATATCCCTGTAAATGAACTTCCACCGGAGTTTTAAAACTGAAAATCGCCGGTCGGGCAATATTAGATTCGAGTCCTGAATATTCCCTCAGATTTTCCCGGATTATTTTAATTACTTTTTCCTCTGCGGCGACTATATTTCTGGCCGGATCCAGAATGACGGTGATTTTTGCCGTATGTTCCCCCTCCTCCGTTGAGGTGGTAGCCGTCTTATCCGCTCCCGCGACAGAAGAAACCTGTTTTACACCTTCGATTTTTCTTAACTTTTCTTCAATCGGCCGAATCCTTTCATCAGTTTTTTCAACCGGAGTTCCGATCGGAAAAGTCAACTCCACAAAAAACTCTCCCTGGTGTACTTCAGGAATCAACTCACTCCCGAGACGGGGTCCTATTACAAACATTGAAAAGACAAACAATAGGAGTACAAAGCCGACAATAGTATAACTGTTATTCAGGGAACGTCTCAAAACATTCGGGTATCCTTTATCGACAAAAGCATAGCTGATATCAAACAAATATATAATTAACCGGGTCGGCGGAGTCAGAATTATTCTTCCAACCAGATAAAGAAGATAGAGCGAAAGTCCCACTAATATCATTGCCGCGTGACTTATCCTGAACAGGACTTCGAATAACGCCGCGATTAAGTATTTAAAAACATAAAATACTGCCTTCAATAAGCCAGTGAACACAGAAACTATTTTTTTCCAAAGTGGTACATCAGAAAAAAGCGTCTTCATTGCTCTGAAATCAGTGTAAATCTGTGGAACAGAGTTGAAGACAACATAATTTTCCCAGATTTCATCAATAAATTCCAAAGGGGCCCAATTATTTTTTATTGAAAAATTATTTACAAATTCTCCATATTTCAGATCTTTTTTAAACATTTTTATCAAACCCGCCACAGGCTGTAAGATGATGAGCAAGATAAGAGCAATCTGTTTTAAGGTAGAAATGATTGCAGCGGCCAGGACTTTTAGAGTTTTTATTCCCCATATTAATACAGATTCCAAAATGAGCTTAAAAAATTCCGATATCCTTGATCTAAAGGCTGTGGTATTCTCTTCGGCAAACAGAATGTCAACTCTCTCACGAGTGGAAAAATTGAGTATATATTGTTTTGGAACCCGGTTTACATCTGAATCTTGTAAAAAGGCTTCACTCCGGCGGGAAGAAAGCATAGGGATCAAAAATAATGCAACCGCGAGTGACGCGAGAAGAGAAAACACTACAACAAGCGCCATATCCCCAAATATCTGACCAGCGACCCCTTCCACAAACACGATCGGGAAGAAGACTGCTATGGTCGTAAGTGTGGATGCGGTTACCGCGCCGCCAACCTCTTTCACCCCTCTGATCGTAGCATGAATCAGCTCATCACCTTCCTCGCGGCATCTGGCGATACTTTCAAGGACTACAATAGAATTATCAACCAGCATACCTATACCCAACGCTAAACCGCCAAGGGACATTATATTGAGTGAAACATTAAATATCTTCATGGGTGCGAATGTCGCGACGATCGATATGGGAATGGCAAGACCAATAATTACCGTGGGACCCAGTTTTCTTAAAAACACAAACAGTACGAAAATAGCCAGAAGACCACCGATAAGAGCTGTATTTTTCACCTCATCAATTGAATTTTTAATAAAGATAGACTGATCGGACAGGGTTTCAATATTGATATCTTCGGGAAGAGCATAAGTCAGGAAGTTGGTCATCTGCTGCTCTTTCATACCAGGTCTGCCTCCCTCGCTTCCCTGTTTTTTGTCTTTTTGTTCTTTTTGATCATCCGCTGCGGGCGGTTTTGTTTCTTTCTTTTTATTTACAAAAGCCTGTTGTTCAGGTGTGCCGTAAATTCTCTCCTTTACACGCTCGGCGACGGCCGCGATATTCGCATCGGCCTCTTTATAAATTTCTATTTCGACACTTTCCTTGCCGTTAATTCTTGTAATAATTTCACGATCTCTGTTAGTCCGATACACATTGCCGACATCCATAATTTTGATATCAGCATTATTCCATCTGCCTATTACAACATTCCGGATCTCATCAATTGTTTTAAATTCATTTAATGTTCTGACAAGATATTCGGTCTGACCTTCCTTAAGATTCCCGCCGGCTAAATTGACATTTTCCTGCGCGAGACGGTTTTTCACCATCTGAATATCAATGCCGATAAGTGTCAGTTTCTGTTCATTCAGCTCAACCCTTATTTCCTCTTCCAGACCTCCTTTTACCTTAATGGCGGCGACACCATCTACCGTTTCAAGAGCGCGCTTAATCTCTTCATCCGCCAGGTAGCGCAGATATGTCAGACTGGCGTCTCCATATAATCCGAGACGCATGATTGGATCAAGAGACGGATCATATCTCAGCACCAGTGGGCGTTTTGCGTCTTCCGGTAAAAACACCTGGTCCAGTTTTTCCCTTAAATCCGCTGTTGCCTTATCCATATCGGTATCCCAGGTGTACTCCAAAATCACATCCGATTGCTCTGCTTTTGACACAGAGCTTATCGAAACCAGATTATCAACCACGCCCAGTGTCTGTTCGATTGGTCTTGATATGGTAGTTTCGATCTCTTCAGGCGCTGTCCCGGCATATTCGGTTCGCACGGTCAGACTGGGATAAGTCATATCCGGCATCAGATTCAGAGGAAGCTGCTGGTAAGAGATCCATCCAAAAACAACGACACCGATAACAACCATCAAAATGGCGACAGGCCGTTCTGTCGTGAAGGTATAAAAACTTTTTTCAGTTGATTTGTTGGGCTGCTGCATATTATTTAATACTCCATTTTTTCAATCCCGTCACATATTGAGCCGGATAAAATTTTGTAGATTTCCGGATGGGAGCTTCTGCGATCATAAATTCAGAGATCAAAAATTTTGATTATTTGTTATTACCGGTTACCGCGAAATTGAATTTCGCTGTTCAATGAGTTATGATGAAAAGATGCTCATCGTTCTTTCATGGCCAGTGTGTTTTGGCGCTCAGAGACGATCCTTACTTTTGTTTTATCTTTCATCCCGGCCTGACCGACCACAATCACCTTATCGCCTTCCATTACATCCTGCAGTGACTCGATCTTCTCATTATCCTGAAATCCTGGTTTGAGTCTTATCTTGTGAGCAAGGCTATCCCTGACCACATAAACATTCATGTATTCTTTTTCATATACAATCGCTGTTTTTGGAACAAGTACAACATCATCATGAGTATCAATAATAATATGGACATTCACAAACATACCGGGACGCAGTTCATCCTTAACATTTTTAATCCCCACAGTCACTTTAAAAGTACCGCTGGCGGGGTCAACAACCGGGCTGATTCTTTTTATCCAACCCTGATAAGTCGCACCGGAAAGATGATCCGACGATATGTATGCCAACTGGCCTGCTTTTAACTGATTAAGACTTTTTTCCGGAACCCATATGACCGCGATCATTTGCGATGAGTTGACCACCGAGAACAGTTTATCTGTAGGCTGTATCCGCTCACCAATTTTAGTCAGACGTTCTCCCACTCTTCCTGAAATCGGTGATTTTATTTTCATAAATTCGAGATTTAATTTTGCTTCCTGCAAGGTAATTTCAGCTGTTTTCAGTGTAAATTTCGCTTTTTCGAACTCTTCATTGCTTAAAAGCGCCTGATTATGCATCTCTTCAAATCTTTTATAATTACTCTGTTCCTGCTGATATTGAACTTTTGCGCGTTTTTCCGCGAGTTCATACTCTTCCGCCTCGAGTGACAGCATCACTTCACCCTTAGTGACATACTGCCCTTCTTCTTTATATATCTCTTCGACAATACCCTGTGCCCTGGCGTAGACATCCGCCATAATCTCTGTCTCAAGATTTGAACTCAAAAGAAGATAATTCGATATACTGCCTTTTTTAATTGTGGTAACTTCCACGGGAATCAGATCATTCTTTTCATTTTCTGTTTTACCTGATTTACTTGTATCTGTACCGGAATTTTCAGCAGATGATTTAGCTTTTTCTCCACCCTCTGCTGATTCTGAGCTGCAGCTGAAAACAAATAAGCCCAAAACAAGTAAAGTAATAAACGATAAAAGTGATAATTTTTGCATTGGATCTCCACATCTTCTGAATATTGCGAATTTTTTTTTATTTTACTAACGTAGATATTATACTGATGTTTCAAAAATATTAACAATTGATGGTTGAGAAATTAGTTTAATGAGGATTAATACAAATTACCAGCAAATTATTCCTTTCTGCGATTCTAATCAAAATATAAGCCGTGTTCGCCATCATTTTAAATCAAACTGCTCTCTATTAAAATAATTTAAAAAAACCATAACCAGGCAATTATAAAACGACAGAGAATGAAAGGTAACAATAAAAAAAAGCGAATGACAAATGCCATCCGCTTTTATAAGATTCGATGAATTAAAATTCGTCGAATGCGATCATTTCTTTTTCGACACCCTGATTATACAGCATATCGTTGACTGCTTTTATCATCATGGGAGGACCGCACAAATAATATTCGATATCTTCCGGCGCCTCATGCTTGGAAAGATAATTATCCAGTACCACCTGGTGGATAAATCCAACAGGACCTTTCCAGTTGTCTTCCGGCAGAGGATCAGATAAGGCGACATTATAATTAAAATTAGGGAATTTGTCCGCGATTGCCTGAAACTGCTCATGATAGAACATTTCACGCTTAGATCTTGCTCCATACCAAAAACTGACCTTTTTGTCCGTTTTAAGTGTATGGAAGAGATGGAACAGATGACTGCGCATCGGAGCCATACCGGCGCCACCGCCAATATAGAGCTTTTCCCGATCAGTCTCTTTTATAAAGAATTCTCCATATGGTCCGCTGACAGTAACTTTATCGCCAGGCTTCAAATTAAAAATAAAGGATGATGAGATACCGGCCGGGAAATCCGTTCCCGGGGGTGGAGTCGCTATACGAACATTGAGCATGACAATGTTGTCTTCAGCCGGATGATTTGCCATGGAATAAGCGCGGAAAATTTCTTCATCATTACTTGCTTTTAAATCCCACAGATTATACTTATCCCAGTCAGGATGGAATTTTTCCTGAATATCAAATTCCTTATAGGACAAATTATATGGCGGAATATATATCTGAATATATCCACCGGCTTTGAAATCCAATCGCTCACCTGCCGGTAATTCCAGTACAAGTTCTTTGATAAATGTTGCCACATTGTCATTGGAACGTACAGTACACTCAAATTTTTGTATATTGAAGATTTCATCAGGAATCTGAATCTTCATATCGGTTTTCACTTTCACCTGGCAGGCCAGCCGAATATTCTCTTTCAATTCCCCGCGAGATAACTGAGATTCTTCTGTGGGTAACGGATCACCGCCGCCTTCCAGTATTTTGCATGTGCACATCCCGCAAGTTCCCTGGCCACCACAGGCAGAAGGAAGAAAAATCTCATTATTAGACA
>JBFXGD010000155.1:0-8741 GCA_050178385.1 Calditrichaceae bacterium | reverse complement strand
ATGAGCAACATTCCGGGTCTGCATGTTATCGGTGAAGCCAACTTCTCTGATCACGGCGCAAACCGTCTCGGCGCCAGCGCTTTAATGCAGGGCCTTTCAGATGGTTACTTTGTACTTCCATATACAATCGGCCATTATCTCGGCGGCACAAAGCTCGAAAAAGTGACAACCGATCATGATGCGTTCAAGGAAGCTGAATCCGAAGTAAACGAAAGATACAATAAACTTCTTGCTGTAAAAGGAACCAAAACGGTCAAGGAATTCCATACCGAACTCGGCAATATATTATGGAATTATGTGGGCATGGGCAGAACAGAAGAAGGCCTGAAAAAAGCCCTTGAACTGATCCCGAAACTGCGTGAAGAATTCTGGAAGAACGTCAAGGTAGTCGGCACCAAAGACTCACTAAACAAAAACCTTGAATTTGCGGGCCGCGTTGCCGACTATATAGAATTGGCTGAACTGATGGCACTGGACGCGTTGCAAAGGGTTGAATCATGCGGTGGACACTTCAGGGAAGAAAGTCAGACCGAAGAAGGTGAAGCCTTACGTGACGATGAAAATTTTAGCTATGTTGCCGCCTGGGAATTTAAAGGCCTGGGCAAAAAGTGGGAATTGCATAAAGAACCACTTGAATTTGAAAATGTAACCCCAACCCAGCGTAGCTACAAGTAAGGAGGCGGAAAATGCAAGAGAAAAAAAATCTGACAATACATGTAAAAGCTTGGCGTCAGGCCGATGCTAAATCTAAAGGCAAATTCGTTAAATACACGGTGAACGATGTTAATCCTGACATGTCCTTTCTTGAAATGCTGGATGTTCTGAATGAAGACCTTATCAAGAAGGACGATATACCAATTGAATTTGACAACGACTGCCGTGAAGGGATTTGCGGTATGTGCGGTCTCGTGATCAACGGTACCGCTCACGGGCCAAAAAGCGGTACAACTACCTGTGAAGTCCGCATGCGTCAGTTCAAAAGCGGTGATACCATCCATGTTGAACCGTGGCGGGCAAAAGCCTTCCCGTTGATCAAAGATCTCGTGGTCGACCGTTCAGCGTTAGACCGTATCATGGCAAAAGGCGGCTATATCAGTGTTCGTACAGGCGGGGCCCCGGAGGCCAGCGCGATTCTTGTTCCAAAAGAAGACTCTGATATTGCAATGGATATGGCAGCGTGTATCGGCTGCGGCGCATGTGTCGCGGCATGTCCTAACGCATCGGCGGCATTGGTTATCAGCGCAAAGATATCACAATTTGCCCTATTGCCTCAAGGTCAGCCTGAGGCTAAAATTCGTGTCGAAAAAATGGTGGCGCAGATGGATGAAGAACAATTCGGCGCATGCTCCAATCATGGTGAATGCGAAGCCGTTTGTCCGAAGAATATATCAATCTCGTCGATTGCCCGTATGAGACGCGAGTACATCAAGGCGGCTGTGAGCTGAGCATTTCTTTCTTGAATGAAAAAGGCATGATGTAAAACGCATCATGCCTTTTTTTTTGGAGGAGTGTCGGATGTTTATTTAAAAACCAAACTTCAGACCAACCAATACCTTGGTGGTTGTAATATCTTCTGTGGTTAAAGCAGTACTCGTGTACAGATAAGCCGACTGATTTTCCCATGTTCCTCTTGTATAACTCACATCTAGAGAAGTGTTTTTATCAATTTTATAGCCTATACCGCCGCTATAATAAACCTTATCAAAACCACCGTCACCATCTTTTAACGGCGTCGGCACCCTTCTGTAGCCTGCCCGAAGAAACATACCCGAATCCATGACATTGAACTCACCGCCCAGGCTGTACGAAAGGACCGCCCTGTAATTGTCTCTGATGACCGCGTTCTCATCAAGCAAATCCCTGTAATCGGACGCTGAACGGTCTGAAGGCACCGCATACTCCACCTGCGACCAATCCTGATAATCCATCGACGCGCTCAGTAAAAAATATCTCTGCTGAAAAGATATTCCCGAACTGAATTTAAACGGAACGTTGATATCATAATCAAATTCACCTGATCCTAAATCAAGGGCTTCATAGCTGAGATCATCATAACCAATCTCATCATTTTCCGACCAGGATTCAGTAACGGTCAGCGTCATCGGAAATGTTATTGTCGCGCCCAGCCTGACCTGTTCGGATATACGGAAAAGTCCGCCCAGCTTTAATTCCAGTCCTGAGTAATCGCTTACTATTTTTTGCTGATAGAGATAATAATCAAAATCTATCGGGTTTGTATCGAATCTGTATATATTATCAATGTCTTCCTGCAGATAATCAGAGGTGTATGTACTGCTTCCTCCGTAAAAATTAATTGTTAAACCCGCGGAGAAATTCGGTGAAAGATCCATTGCCGCGGCAAATGACCATTGACTCAGATTGCCGTCATTATAAACCGTCTGTGTGCGCTGAACTCCGCTGTCAAAATACACATCACCAATCTCATCGCCATAGTCAAAATATAAACCGTTGCTGTTGCCGTCATAGCCGGAAAAATTCAGAAAACTGTCCAAATCTTTAATGCGCTGGTATCCTAAGGCGAACACCAGGCTGCCTCTTAGAACCGGAAATGGATACGCGATTCCGATGCTTTGCAATTTGGTAAATGTACGGTTATCCGATAAATCTGACCCGTAATATCTGGCGCTGTTATCAAAATTGAGATTATACAGGTCTCCCCAGACCTGCCCTTGACGCAATTGAGCGAGCCCCGCGGGATTAAAGTATATGGCCGAATAATCATCCGCAACCCCGGTATACGCGTTTCCCATTGCCGCGGCCCGCGCGCCTATTCCACTTTCATTTTCAAGCAGTTCAATGGCCTCGTCGGCGCTCTGGGCGATCAGTTGATTTATGAATATAAGTGTAAACATTATTAACAGTATGTTTCGCATGGTTCCTTCCTTTCTCCGAATGATTATCTGCGCGACCGGGTGCTGCTATTGCTTTTTGAACCGGAACTTGACGATTTGCTGCTTCCCGATGATGACTTCGCGGGCGCCGATCTGACGGTTGAAGATGACCGTGATGGCGGACTGTAACTGCTCTTGCTCCCGGATGATTTGTTCGACCCGGATCTTGATACCGATGAACTGCTTCTCGGTTTACTTACCGTCGATTTTTTATCTGAACCTGAATTACTGCTATTTTTCGCTTCCGAGTCACGTTTCTTTGTATTGGACGGAGTCGAACGGTAATATTTTCTTACCGGTGTATTTTTGGTTCCTTCGACAGCCTTACTCTGCGCGCCCGAATTCTGCCCGTCTCTGACGGTGTTTGTTTCTGAATTATCCTGGGCACGTTTTACATTTGTCTTTTTGTCGGTGCGTCCGGATTTTGTATCTGTTCTGCCGGATGACTTTGAATCACCCTGATTTACGCTCCTTACAGGTCTGCTGCTGACTTCCGTACTGCCTGATTTACCTTTCGCGCTTTCACCCGTGCTTCCTGAAACTGCGCCGGCGCCCGGAGCCTGACGCACCGGTACAAACGTTTGCTGATCATTATTTCTGGAACTCACTTCAGTACTTGTCCGGGCTGAACGAACAACACTCGAGGCGGATGACTGACGCTTTGTGAAAGAACGTTTTTCGTAATTTTTCCATGAACCATAATTGTTGTCGTAATAATTATATGGATATCCATAGTAATAATCATGATAATACGGATCATATCCAAAAGTATAGACCGGATACCCACGGTGATATGGCCAATACCATCTGTCATAATAATTCGCCCACGGATAGGCGGAAATCACAATATACGGCCCGGAATAATAATATGAATCATACCACGGGTCCCATGGGTCATAAACTGAGTAACGGTATCCATAAACAGCGGGATAGTCATAAATATAATATTGGGATATATAGGTATTCCCCTGTTCATCCTCGTAATACACTTCTTCATCATAATAGGGTTCTTCCTGCTCAGTGTATCCGGCATCATCCCGATGCGCAAGGGCAAGCTGAGTATAACATGAAGTTGTTATAAAACTCATCACTGCCGTTAAGATCAGGATCTTGATTAATCTTATCCTGTTCATTTTATCACTCCTCAAAGTTAATCTCTCCAATTATAAACATTCAACTTTCATGCCAGACTTTTTCCGGCTGTCAGCCCTTATTTGACGGGCACTGATTAAAAATGAAGACACACATCATGTAAACTTAGTTTACAATCAACCGGGCCACATAAACATCGTTTACACTAAATTGGTTATTTTCTTAGCCGGTTGACATTAATCTCTCAGTGTCGCGATCAGGCGATCCGGGTTGAGCAGCAGCTCAAAAGCCGAACTAATATCTTTAACGACGATATCAGCGGAAAGGATCGATTCTTTATAAATTCCTTCATCCTGTATAACCGCGATACCCAAAAGCGAATTTTTTAACATCAATCGATCATTCTTTCCGTTCCCTATTGAAACAACATGAGAAACGCCCAATTGTTCCGCGTATTTCAGCTTCTCCATGGACTGATTTTGCGAAGATATTACCTGTACCCGGCAGGGATATCCGTTGAGTTCACGCTGAACGCTGCCGAAAGTGTCCGCTGTGATGACATGCAAATTTAGATGTTCAGACAATCTTGTAAAATATTCCTTAACCCCCGCGAACACCCTTCCGTCGCTAGCGAGCGTTCCGTTATAATCCATCAGCAGGTGTTTTATCCGGAATAAACCCGAGCCCGGTATATTGATTTCTATCATCGGCCTTATTTCTCCGGACTGTTTTTATATTTACCGGCTTCAATATTGTATCTTTTGAGCATCTTATGAAGCCCTACCCGGCTAATACCAAGAACCATGGCGGATTGCTGTATATTCCCGTTCATCTCACGCAGGGTCTTTGTAATCATCGTTCGCTCCAGATTCTCAACAGCTTCCTTCAAATTATGATTTTTTGAAAGACTAAACCCGGTTGAAATTTCCGTGTTCTGAAATCTCACGGATAACATTTCCGCCGATATTACTCCATCCTGATCAGCAAGAGTAACCAGACGCTCTATCTCGTTTTCAAGCTCTCTGATATTACCGGGATAATCGGCATTTGTCAGGATTTTAATCACATCTTCATCTATCCGACCGATGTTTTTCCCGATGCGCAGGGAATATTTTTGAAGGAAATAACTAATCAACTCAGGGATATCTTCCTTCCTTTCGCTCAGCGGCGGCAAAATCAGCGGGAAGACGCTCAATCTGTAAAAAAGATCTTCGCGGAAACGGCCATCCTGAACGTCTTTTCTCAGATCCCTGTTTGTCGCGGCAACAACTCTCACATCGACTTTTTTTGTTTCGGAGGCACCAACCGGTTTTATTTCACCCTCCTGCAGCACCCTGAGCAGCCCAAGCTGCAGGGCAGGTGTGGTGTCGCCGATTTCATCCAGAAAAACGGTCCCCTTATCCGCCGTTTCAAACAGCCCCTTTTTATCCTGTACAGCTCCGGTAAACGCGCCTTTGACATGTCCGAACAATTCACTCTGAAGAAGCGTGTCCGGAATAGCACCGCAATTTTGCGCGACAAACATATTGTCTTTGCGGTTGCTGTTATAATGAATCATCTTTGCAAGCAACTCTTTCCCGGTCCCGGTCTTTCCAAGGATAAGCACGGTCGTGGGAGTCTCAACCACCTTCCGGACCATCTTGAAAATCTTGAGCATCTTATGGCTGTGTCCGATAAAATTCCCCAGATCGAGCTGTTTTTCCACCTGTTTCTGAAGCGCGACATTCTCACTGGCAAGCTGTCTGTTCGCCTGAAGAAGCTGCTCCTGCAATTGATTATTTTGCGCGGTTAACTGAAACCTTTCAACAGCGCGGCGTACCGCCAGTTTCAGCTCATCCGGTTCGAAAGGTTTTGAGATGTACTGGTAAATCTTGGCCTGATTCACCGCGTTTATGGACGCTTCAATATCCGCGTAACCTGTGATCATGATCCTCACCGCTTCCGGCTGAATCTTTATGGCTTCGCTTAAAAAAGTCACTCCGTCCATCACCGGCATGCGCTGATCGGCCAGAATAACCGCCACCTGGCGCTCTTTCAGGTGTTCGAGAGCTTCCCTGCCGCTTTCGGCGGTAAGCACATCATACTCACGGCGAAATATATGTCTCATGGTGTTTAATATTTCCGGCTGATCATCCACGATCAGGATGGATTCTTTTTGCGTGGTCATTTTTTCTCTCCGGTGGCGCCGGATAACGGCAGCCTTATGATAAATTTTGTCCCTTTTCCAATCTGACTTTCCACTTCAATCGTTCCCTTATGATGCTGAATTATAGAATATGAAATACTGAGTCCGAGCCCCGTGCCCTTATTGACATCTTTCGTTGTAAAAAACGGATCAAAAATTTTTGGGAGAACTTCAGAGGGTATACCCGATCCGCTGTCTTCAATCTCCACCGTCATAAATTCATCATCAGAATGAGTACGGAGGTATATTGATCCTGTTCCCTTCATGGATTGCAACGCGTTTGAAATTAAATTCAAAAACACCTGATTCAACTGACCCGGGTTGCACAAAAAAATGGGATCATCGTGAAATTCTTTTTTTATTTCAATAGAATCCGGTATCTGATGCCTTAAGATCTTTAAACTGCTTTCCAGCCCGGAAACCACCCTTGCTTCTTTCCATTCCGCCTGATCCAGCCTGGAAAAATTTTTCAGATTCTGTACCAGCTCCTTAACCGTCCTGCTGCCGTTCTGACTATCATTGATGATATTTCTTAAGTCATCCAGGATCGCAGAGAACTGACTAAGGACGGCATGTTCCGGCGGAAGATTCAGCCCGGTCAGAATTTTAGTGAGTTCATCCATGTACCCGTTAAGTATATTCATATTCGCGTAAATAAAACTGATCGGATTATTCAGTTCATGAGAAATTCCCGCGACCAATTGTCCCAGCGACGCCATTTTTTCTGAATGTATTAACTGCGCTTCTTTCTGCTGCAATTCCCGGAATAGTTTCTGAAGTTCATTGTTTTTCTCATCCAGCTCGCGATTTGTCTTTTCGAGCGCTGTGACATACTGCTCTTTCAACTGCGCCGTAGTCAGTTTTTTTACCAGCTCGGCGGTCTCTTCTATATAATTATTATTTTCGATCGTGATGGCGGCCTGATTGCAGATAGTGGAAATCAACTGAAGATCCTGCTGATTCAGCGGAGACTCTGAATGATTCATCTCAAGCGCTATCAGACCGTAAAGCAACTGGTTGCGCTTTACCGGTATAAGCACATTGAAATCAGCATTTGCCGGGGTCAAATCAATCTCAGTTCTGCCACGGTTTAAAATTTTCTCATGAATCAGTTGTTCCTTCTCTTTGACATTTAAACGCAGGGTTGCATTTTCCGAAAGGTCTAAGTTTGGCGGAACATAACCGGGTTTCATATCAACCGGGCCATTGCAGAAGAAGGCGGCTTTCTCAATTTCATCATGCTGTACAACCGTATCGATCAGTTTTTTATACAAATCCTCATTCCTGTGAATCTCAATCATCTGATCGCTTAATCCCTGGAGGAGTAATCTGAATCGCGTTCTCCGGCGTCTTATTTTAATCAAATGTTCAGAATACATCACCGCCACAATCCCGGCAAACACGGTCAATCCATTAAGAGTAAGCAACGCATCGGTCATCACACGCTGACTAAAAACAATAAATACGATCAACGACACGATAAACCAGACCGTAAGCTGCATGGATATGCTGAAAGCTGTCCACTGATACCGTCTCAGACCAAGAGTGACATAGCCGTAAAGAAGCGCGGAAAGCAGGAAAAAAAGAATGAGACTAATCCAGAATGCCGACTGCCCGGCCCGATACTTTAATCCGTACCACCCGAAATACAACCCGCCGATCAGTTGCCCGTACTCCGAAACCGCATAGTTTTGCCCCGGTTCCAGACCTGTCAGCATGATTCGCTTACCGGAAGGGAAAAGTATTTCAGCGTTAACCACAGCATTTTTTCCGGTGCCAAAAAAAACAACCGGGTCTGATGATGACAAATAGCCTTTATTGGCGGAAACCTCCCTGAAACCGATTAATTTTCTCAGAGAATCATTTCCTGTATAAAAATAGACTTTCGCGCCGATGGCGTCCCTGTTTGAACGCACGCCCGTCAAACGCAGACTGATGAAATTTTTCTTATTCGTGGGATTTAAATAGACCTGGCTGAATTCATCCTTATTGGAAACAAAAATATCCAGATCACCATCCCCGTCGAGATCCGCGGCGGCGCTCCCCGTACTGTAGGTATGACGGGTATCCGCATCATATCCGGCAAGAAACCCGCCCTGCCCGTCACCGAGATATAGCCGGTTGATTCCTTTAATGGTTAAAAAACAGTCCAGCCAGCCGTCATGATTAAAATCTTCAAACAACAACCCGTAAACACTTTGTCCGATAGAATAAAATGGATGCGAAGTAACATTGACAAAACTGATTTCACCCGGCTTTGATTCATTTCTGTAATAAAAAACAAATCCGTCTCTTGTGGCCACAAACAAATCCGGATCCCCGTCATTATCGACATCCGCAAAGGCCGCGCTGTTTGTCGAGATTGGCTGAGTGAGTGTGGGAAGATCAGTTCGCAGCGGCGTAAACATTCCGGTACCGTCATTTATCAGCAGATAGTCAGACCGGAACCAGTTGGCCACATATATATCCGGATCACCATCCCCGTCGAGATCGCCCGCACATACACCCTGGCTGATCGCCGAATCGATGAATGATTCCGTCCAGATTTTTTC
>JBFXGD010000154.1:0-8807 GCA_050178385.1 Calditrichaceae bacterium | reverse complement strand
CGAAAAGAAAAGACACCCATGGAATTACTAAAACATTTTGCACCGGAGTTTGCCGAAAATCAAATGCAGGAAAAGGCGTTGATGTTCGAAAATGAAAAATATCAGCAGGTGCCCAACAATTATAAAATGCTGATCGGGATCGGTGTAGCCGCCGCCCTGGGCAGCGATACCTGCACGCAGATGTGGACAAAGATGGCTCAGCAAAACGGTGTTTTCGATGGAGAAATTGTCGAAGCGTTGAATGTGGCCCGTTATATGAAACAGGCAACGGTAAACGACACTATGGCTAATTCATTAAAGACATTACTGGAGGAAAAATAAATATGGTTTCTGTAAAAGTTCTCGGCGCGGGATGCACAAAATGCAAAGCGCTTGAGCAAAAATTAAATGATATAAAAATCCGCCATAAGCTGGAACTCGAAATAGAAAAAGTAACCCAGCTTGATGAAATCATGAACTATGGCGTTATGATGACCCCCGGCCTGGTCATAAATGAAAAACTCAGGAGTACCGGGAAAGTGCCCGACGAAAATCAACTTTTAAAATGGATTGAGGAAGCTTAAATGAAAAAATTGATGTTTATTTTCCTGATAAGTTGTCACATAATGTTATTGGCTTCATGCAACAAAGATAATAACCGGTCAGAGTCGTCTGAAAAGGCTACTGTTAAGCCATCCGTTACGGAACAACTTTCTCAGATAAAGACGGCAGAAGGAACAACAGAAGCTTTGATTACCTTTGTAGAACTGGGATCGGTAAACTGTGTGCCGTGTAAAAAAATGCAGCCGGTTATGAAGGCGGTTGAAGAAAAATACGGCAGCCAGATTAAGGTGATATTTTATGATGTCTGGCAAAAGGATCAAAATAAGTACGCGGACCAATATGGAATCCGGCTGATTCCCACTCAGGTGTTTTTAGACGCGGAAGGAAATGAAATAGCGCGTCATGAAGGATTTTTCCCTGAGACGGAAATCGATCAGCTATTACAACAACAGGGTCTGAAACCACTTTATGTGAACTGAGATTATTATGATCGAAATGGTATTTTCCTATTTAACAACAGCGCTCGAGGGCAGTTTCACGCTGGCATTATTTGCCGCGGCCGGGTGGGGTGTGCTTAGCATTATGCTTAGTCCCTGTCACCTTTCGGGTATTCCCCTGGTTATCGGCTATATCAGCAGCAGGGGACAGATCAAAGTGAAACATTCCTTCTATCTGGCTCTTTTGTTCTCGACAGGTATATTAATCACTATCGCATTAATCGGTTTTATCACTGCTTTACTGGGTCGTTTAATGGGTGATGTGGGTGTGTGGGGTAATTATCTTGTGGCTGTCATTTTTATCCTTATGGGATTATATCTCATGGATGTTATTCACTGGGACTGGAATAGAGGGCAGACAGGTCAATCACAGAGGGGTGGTTTATGGGGAGCTCTTCTTCTGGGATTGGTGTTCGGAATCGGGTTGGGACCCTGCACGTTCGCTTTTTTAGCTCCGCTTCTCGGTGTGGTATTTCGGACAGCTTCGAATGACTGGCCTAAATCTGTTATGCTCATAGGGGCTTTTGGATTTGGTCACTGCGCAGTCATTGTAGCCGCGGGAAGCCTGACCAATCTTGTACAGCGTTATCTAAACTGGTCAGATAGTTCAAAAACAATACTCTTTATCAAAAGAACGGCCGGATTTCTGGTCACCTTAGGCGGATTATATTTTGTTTATATCAGTTTCGCGTAACCGGCAATCTGGCAATAGTAAAAGTTAATTTTATCAGGATCCCGGTATCACGACATTTTTAATATCACATGAGTCAAATTAGGATCCGGAACCATCTCTTTGTTCAACTTCTGGCAATATAGTTTCTTTCAGAAGCAAAATCTTGTCTGTTACAATTTGTTACAATATTGAAATAATTTATATGTAATTTCACGCTATACTAACTTCATCTTAAGTTATGATGAACACATAAATCCGTAGATGCCATGAATTATTCAAATTCAAACTCCGGATGATTTGTAAATTTCATATAAATGGATTAGAAAATCATGAAGCGAAAAAATTTAGTTATAGATGATGATCAGAAATTGAATGAGCTGTTAAGCGAATATTTATCCAAATTCGGATATGACGTAAAAACGGAAATCAATCCGTTTGATGGGTTGAGAGCGATAAAAAGCGAGAAGCCTGATCTGATCATACTGGACGTGATGCTTCCGGATATGGAAGGCTTTGAAGTTTGTAAAATGATACGCAAAGAGCATACTATTCCGGTAATCATGCTAACAGCCCGGGGCGATGTCACCGACAGGATAGTGGGGCTTGAGCTTGGCGCGGATGATTATGTGCCAAAACCATTTGAACCGCGTGAACTTGTGGCAAGAATTCAAACCGTGTTGAGAAGAAGTGAAGGCAGTATAAATGTCAACACGAAAACAATAGGCTCGCTAAGAATAGATTATAACAAGCATCTTGTGGAACTATCCGGCAAGCCGGTGGATCTTACTACTGCTGAATATCAAATCTTAACATTTTTTGTCCGAAATTCAGGAAAAGTTCTTGAGAGAGATCAGATCCTCGAAAATATGAGGGGATTGGAATGGGATGCATTTAACAGGTCCGTTGATGTCCTGATAAGCCGTCTTCGCCAGAAACTTCAGGATGATCCCAAAAACCCGGAATATATTAAAACCATTTGGGGAGCCGGTTATATGTTTATTGGAGATGACACAGATGAAAATTAATCTGGCGCAAAAAATTCGCAGTTCGCTTTTCCTGAAACTGCTTGTTATTTTTCTGGCGGCTCATCTGATCATTACTTTTGTCTCCATCACAACGCATGAACAGCTTTTTCAGCAAACGCGGTTCCATAAAATCAAGCAAAATTCCATTAATTATGCCAGATTTCTTATCAGAGAAACGGGAAGTCCGCCGGATACCTTACTCGCCGGAAGAATTACAAAAAAATACGGCATCAACATGATGATCGAGACACCTGATTATAAATGGTCTAGTCTGGATGAACTTTTATCATTCGATACCACAAAAATCCTACCATTTGAAGGTAATGAAAATGTCAGGGCAGGCTTCCAAAAGGGTATCCATATCTATATAAAAAATGGCAATGCATCTTATTTAGTGTTAATGGAATCCCGTAAAGAAAGTATCAGCTATGCCGCGGAATTGCATTTGACAATCATGATTGTCGCCATCACTTTAATAATAATTGGAATTTTTTTACTGATTAGACTCTTATTACGACCGGTGCGGGATCTCAACGAAGGTGTACGGAAACTCAGCGGGGGCGATCTGGATTTTGAAATTAGAACCAGGTCAAAGGACGAAATGGGCCGTTTAGTTGCGTCGTTCAACGAAATGATCCGGCGTATAAAATATATGATTCATGCCAGAGAGCAATTGATGCTTGATGTGAGCCATGAATTAAGATCACCTTTGACAAGAGTGAAAGTTGCACTGGAATTTGTTGATGATGGCAAAGTCAGGAAAAATATTAGTGATGATATATTTGAAATGGAGACGATGATAACTGAAATATTGGAGAGCGAGCGTCTTAACAGTCCTTATGGTGGACTTTACACCAAATCTCATGATATCTGCAGACTGATTACTGAGACGATAGCCGAGTTTAAGGATGAAAAACCGGGATTTAAAATTGTCGACTTTCCGGTGAAAAAAGAGCTTAAATTAGATCCGGACCGGATAAAGATCGTGTTTAGAAATCTTTTATCAAATGCTCTTAAGTACTCGCCTGATAGCGGTTATCCTGTGGAAGTCTCTTTGAGAGAAAAAGGAGACGAGGTAATAATTGAAATTCAGGATTTTGGACTTGGTATTCCATTAAATGAAATTCCGTATATATTTGAACCCTTTTACCGTGTGGATAAATCGAGATCAAAAAAAACCGGTGGTTATGGACTCGGTATGGGTTTGAGTAAAAAAATTATTGAGGCACACGGCGGACAAATTGAAATAATTAGTCAGATTGGTGTTGGAACGACTCTATTCCTGAAGTTAAGGAAATGATGTATCCCATTTTTAATTTTAATAGGGACTAGAGTTTTATAATTAATCAACTCCGGTTTTAGTTTTCTAAATTCTCACGAGCCGGAAATATTACTAAAATTTGTTTTTGTTTATAATGAGAAAAAATTTAAAAATCTGATGGGAGGATCTGGGATGACCAGAAAAACAACCATAATAATTACCGGTATCATCATTTTAGGCGGCTTCTTGATCAGCAAAGTATTAAGCGATCAAAAAAAAACCTTAGTAAGGGAAGACATTGTTAAAAAACAGCAAGTATTTAAAATAATACAGATCAATACAGATGACCTGCAAACAGAGATTGAAACAAGCGGGAGACTCAGCGCTTTAAACAAAGTGGAAATATACGCGGAAGTGTCAGGTATACTTCAGAGTACCCCAAAAAGATTTAAAGAGGGCAATTATTTTTCAAAAAATGAATCTCTCGTCCTGATAGACGATTCTGTTTATAAGAACAATCTTCTTGCTCAAAAAAGTAGTCTGCTAAACCAAATCACTCTCATGTTGCCTGATTTAGGAATCGATTTTCCCGGTGAAGCTGAAAAATGGGAACTTTATCTGGCGGATTTCGACCTGAATAAACCCATCAATGCTTTGCCCGCGGTTAAAAGCGATCAGGAAAAGTACTATATCGCATCCAGAAATATTTTCAATCAGTATTATTCTGTAAAAAGCATGGAAGCAACTCTTTCAAAATACAACATATCAGCGCCATTTGATGGAGTGGTCATCGCTTCTGAAATAAATCCGGGAACGCTGGTGAGAGTCGGGCAGAAATTAGGTGAATTTATGAATACCGACAATTATGAGCTGGAAGTATCAGTTGGGATAAATGAAGTGGACTATCTTAGAAAAGGGACGGATGTATCAATTACTTCAAATGATATCCCCGGAACATTTAAAGGGGTAGTGAGCAGAATTAATCAGTCCATTGATCCAGCAACCCAAACTTTACAGGTCTTTATTTTGACCAATGAAAATCGGCTGAAAGACGGAATGTTTCTCACAGCCCATATAAAAACAGGCGCCGTTCCGGGTGCAGCTCTTATTCAGAGAGATCTGATTGTTAACAAAAACCAGGTTTATGTAGTGATTGACTCAGTACTTACACTTCAGACTGTTGATATTGTGAATGATGTAAATAATATGGTGCTTGTTCGCGGACTTGCCGATGGTACCTCAATTCTTGCTGAGAAAAGCGGGAATATTTATGATGGCATGAAAATCAATTAGAATCATGAATTACGAAACAGGATTACAAAATGCGCGATTTAATAAAAACCTTTATCAAGTATCCGGTTCTGGGAAACGCTCTGGTTGTAGTGATACTTTTATTTGGATATATAGGGCTTAAAAGTCTTAACACGACATTTTTTCCTAATATACCAAGCAAATATATTATCATTCAGGCTATATATCCGGGAGCTTCACCGGAAGAAATTGAAGAGGGTATAACTCTCAAAATAGAAGATAACTTAAAGGGTATAACCGGGGTAGAGAGAGTAACTTCTAAATCCAGTGAGAATTTTGCTTCTATATCTGTCGAACTTAAAACCGGAACCGATGCCAATGACCTGCTTCAGGAAGTTAATAATGCAGTAAATCAGATTGGCTCTTTTCCTGTTGGAATGGAGAAAATCTCCGTTTTTAAACAAGAAATGATGGATTTTGTTTTATCGTTCGCGGTAAACGGAAATGTGGATTTGAGGACATTAAAATCCACCGCTCGCCGTATAGAACGTGATCTCAGAAATGAATTTGGTATTACCAAAATTGAATTGAGCGGCTTTCCCGATGAGGAAATTGAAATTAGCTTTAGAGAAGATGATCTTCGCGCGTACGGATTATCATGGAGTGAAGCCGCATCAGCCATAAGTACAGGAAATCTTAAAATTACCGGCGGAAAAATTAAAGGAACGGTTGAAGAACTTCAGATCAGAGCTGATAATAAAGGATATTACGCTCTGGATTTGGGGAACCTTTATTTAAAAACAACTTCATCCGGAACAATTATTCGATTAAAGGACGTGGCTGATGTCAATGATAAATGGTCGGAAGATCCTAACCGATCATATTATAACGGTAATCGGGCAGTCATCATTGATGTAAATAAAACCAATGATCAGGACATGTTTTATATTGCCGCTGAGGTTAAAGAGTATATCAGCCAATTCAACGAGCAGAATGCCGACATACATCTTGACATTCTAAATGATGGATCAAGTATCGTTCAGGAGCGGATCGATATCTTATCTCAAAACGGATATCTTGGTATGTTCCTGGTCGTTTTATTTTTGGGTTTGTCTTTAAATCCCAGAATGTCTTTTTGGGTGGCTCTCAGTATTCCTATCGCGTTTGCGGGAATGTTTATGATCAGTCCGTTTTATGGTATGACGATAAATGTAATGTCATTAATGGCCATGATTCTTGTTATAGGTATTCTGGTAGACGACGGAATTGTCATTGCGGAAAATATTTATCAGTATTATGAAAGAGGGGAAAAGCCTCTTAAGGCCGCATTGGATGGCACCTTAGATGTATTGCCATCTGTTATCTCGGGAGTTTTGACAACCGTGGTAATTTTTACAACTTTTTTCTTCCTTGAGGGAGGTCTCGGGGACAGAACAAAAGACATAGCATTTGTTGTGATTGTATCTCTCTTGATCTCTTTAGTGGAAGCGACTTTCATCCTTCCGGCTCATATTGCTCATTCCAAAGAATTGAAGTTAAATGGGAAAAAGAAGAGCCGTTTTCAGGAAATATCAGAAAATGTATTGTTTTGGCTAAGAAATAGGGCATATGCTCCGGCGCTTAAATTCGCTTTAAATAATCCCGTTATTACAATTGCGGTTCCAATCGCCATGATGATAATTACCATAGGCGCCTTAAATGGCAGTATCATAAAAACAACCTTTTTTCCCATAATCGAGAGAAATGAGGTGACCGTTTCTTTTGAGATGCCCGCGGGAACCCGGGACACGGTGACAGATAGTTTGCTGACGATTATGGAGAAAAATGCGTGGGAAGTAAATGATATTTACAGAGAAACTCACGCGGAGGGACCGGATCTTATACCTTCTATTTCAAGACAAATTGGAAGCGGCGCCCATCAGGGGAAATTGCGTATAGCGCTTCTTGAAAGTCAGAGCCGGGATTTATCGAGTATGGAAATTACAAATATGTTACGTGATCAAATAGGGAAAATTGATGGCGCGGAAAAACTTCAGGTGGGTGGAAGCACCAGTCACTGGGGCATGCCGGTTTCTGTCACCCTCAGAAGCGATCAGATCGACCAACTTAGAGAAGCGAAAGAAGCCTTAAAGGGAGAATTGAGAAAAGTTCAAAAATTAAAAGATGTTGTTGATAACGATCCACTGGGGATGAGAGAGATTAAGATTCAATTGAAAGACAAGGCATATGGTTTAGGATTGACTTCATCGATGGTCATGGATCAGATCCGAAGCGGGTTTTATGGTAAAGAAGCACAACGGCTTCAGAGAGGTCTCGATGAGGTACGTATCTGGGTGAGATATGACGAGCAGGATCGTTCAAGTGTTAGAAATCTTGAGGCTATGCGGATCCGGTTGGACGACGGACGTTCCTATCCGCTTGGTGAAATAGCCGATTTAACAGTTCAAAGAGGCGTAATGTCCATTTCACACATAGATGCTCAGAGAGTTGTGACGGTTGAAGCAGATATTGCAAATCAGAATGAATCGGTTCCGGATATCATTAGTGAAATAGCTACTGAAATTATGCCCGCGATCGAAAAGAAATATCCGGATGTACAGTTTGATTTTGAAGGTCAAAATCGGGAGAACACTAAAACTGTCAACGCGATGAGCGCAGTTGTCCCTTCCATGATAGTTCTTATGTTTATCATTATTGTATTTACATTCAGGTCTTTTTTACAGGCAATTATCGTCGTCCTTCTAATACCGTTAAGTCTTATTGGTGTCGCGTGGGGGCATTTCATCCAGGGATATATCGTCAGTATGTTATCCGTATTCGGTATGATCGCCCTGATCGGAATTGTCGTTAATGATTCCCTGGTCTTCATTAACGCGATGAATAATAAGATGAAAAAAGGAGCCGCCTTTTTAGATGCACTTTTTGATACTGGAATAAGCCGCTTCAGGCCTGTGCTTTTGACATCTCTAACTACCATCGCAGGTGTCGGTCCATTGATGTTCAGTAAAAGCCATCAGGCGCAATTTTTATCTCCTATGGCTATATCGGTCGCGTACGGATTATTTATAGCCACATTTGTAACGCTGCTTGTGCTGCCGGCACTTCTGATTGTATTGAATAGCAGCAAAGTATGGGTGTTGGGATTGATACGAAATAGTAAGCCCAGCCGGGAATCGGTTGAACCGGCCATACGAGAGGATATATTTGCAGCCGAGAGTGAATAATTTAAATTTTAATTTTAACTATCAGGGTCTCTAAAATGAATCGTAAAATATTTGTTCAAATATTCATGCTCATAACAGTCTCAATGTCTCAGGTTGACGGACAGGAATTGTTGACAATTCAGGATGCTGTGAATATTGCGCTGGAAAAAAATCATGGCATTCTCGTGTCACGGAATAATGAATCTGCCAGCAGAAATAATATTCACTTAGGAAATGCCGGAATGCTCCCAAAAATTGATATAGTCGCATCGACATACTATAATGATAACGAAATCGAGACTCTCACGGGAACAGCGAATCAGTCAGCCACTTCCAATGCGGCGTCAATACAGT
>JBFXGD010000153.1:5442-8836 GCA_050178385.1 Calditrichaceae bacterium | reverse complement strand
ACACTGGACGGACTGGAAGATATCTATAACAGCCCGGTCTTTTTACCGGCGCACGATATCACATTCACATCAGGAAGTCAGCAGGAACTGCAGAATCGTAAAAAAGCGCTTATGGAAAGGCTGCTCTTTTTCAAAGAACAGGTATTCCCCGCTCAGGCAATCGAAAAACTGTATAAAGAGTTTTCACGGGATCCGGGTGATAACGGTGTACTAAAAGCGCGGGCGATTGTCATTCACGGAAATCATTATAAAGGAACGGATCGTAAAATCAAAAATCTGGTGGCTGAATGCGATCCCTGGGCGTCAAAATGGATTACCAGCCCCAAAGACTACCGAAAGATTTATGTCCTGCCGGTTTCATCCAACAAACTCGGGGAAAACGAGTATGTTTTCAGGGTAAATCTCCGGCTGCCTTCAGACGCGAGATTCCCGGTTTTCGATGTGAATATAAAGCTCCCTAAAGAAATCGCCAAAAACGCCGGAGAGCGTCAATGGTATGATCAAATGACCATGAACAAAAATCTCTTAAAAAATGAAGGCAGGTTTACCATCACGGCGCCGGGTCCGCAAAATGATTATGAGTGCCAGATCTCTCCGCTTCAGATGGTGAAAGACGGGGATAATGTGCTGGAGGTGAGGTTTAAACATCCTTCATTTAAAGTCCTGGAAGTGAGTTTAATGGCCCAAAAGCCAATCATTAAAAAGAATTAATTTGGAAGATGTGGATATACAAAATGATAAGAACAAAGTTCTCTCTGATATAATTCATCTACTATTGGTTTGAAGAAAGGAAGATTTATGAAAAAACCATTGATAATCGGCGCGGGAGTGGTTGTACTGGCAGTGGCGGTGTTTTTCCTGTGGCCGCGTGAAAACCTGAAGGATAAAATTGTAATCCCGTATATCGCGCATCAAAAACCGGTGGTTGATCCGCATTTGCCAAATTCCGTTCCACTTTCCGATAAACTTGATGAAGTGTTGTTTGACGGACTGTTTAATGTGTCGGCTAATCCATCGGGCATCACATATGAAGATGGTTTGGGTGAATTTATAGATATTGATCAGAATAATGTGGTGACTCTCCGGCTCAAACCGAACAAAAAATGGCATGACAGTTATCTGGTGACTGTTGAGGATGAAAAAATATCGGTGAGCGAAACGGCTGATAATTATTTCTCTGCAAAAGATCTTAATTTCACCCTGCGAAGAATTCAGAGACTGGGAAGTCTTTCGCCGGACTATATTCTTGTCTCACAGGCTTTGGAAAGAATGGAGTTTTCCGGGCCAGATGAAAACAATGAAATTCGTTTCCAGTTTAAAGGAGACAGAATATGGACAGAGCCTGATATTAAAGAGGTTTTATCATTCAAAATTTTACCGGCTCAAAGCGAATTGAGCGCTCCGATGTATTCGGACGGTACCGGGCCCTATATGGCTATCGCGCCGCGGGCGGATGTGACGGATTATTACAAAAATCCAAATGGAAACGCGAATCTGACGAATGTTATTCTGAAACCGTATATCGATAACAGCACTTACACCACCGAACTGAAAAACGGAAAAATTAACGTATTGCTAAGCACGCCGTTCGGAAGTCTTTCGCCGGTTTTGAGTGATTCGCAGGATTTTTTTGTTAAATCCAATATCAGCACCACTTATTTTGCTGTCTTGTTTAACACCGAAAGGTTATCAGTCAGCCAGCGTCATGAATTAAGAAAGCTGCTGGATAACCGAAAGATTATGAATCGCTTTTTCAAGTCCGGGACAGAACAGCAGAGACATATTGTTGATTATAAAGGCAACAGTGATAACTATAACGATTATCTGAATTTTAGCATGTTCCCATCCAGCTCTTATTATGTAGAAGAACAGATTGTCATGCCGCTTAAAAACACAGAAGCGCCTGATCTTTCAGTTCTGCCGGATACGATAAAGATTCAGGCATCGTTGAACTACGGTTTCCGTGAAGAGTATACTGAACTGATTGAAATCCTGAATGACCCGACCCTGTTTAAGGGACGCGTAAAGGCGACCGCCGTTCAGAACGAAGAAATCCGAAAAGGAAATTATGACGCGCTGCTGATTGCTGTCAGCGGGTATAAAAGTAATTTCCTGTTTGATTTGTACGATCTTTTTTTGAGAGAGCCGGATTTATCCTTGTACAAAATAAATTTGATTACAGACTCCGATGGCATGGGGAATCGGGTCGTGAATTTGAGTTCTTTCGAAAACAATAAAAACTTTTTCCGGCTTGATCTGACCAGGCAGACACCGGAGTATGAAAATGTCGCCAAACTGCTTGACTACATATACGGATTTATGTCCACACGTGAAATTGGCGATAAACAGGCCTACGCTAAATTTATCGATGAAATAGATCAGGATATGGCTCTGGGCGCGTGGTTGTTTTCGCTGCCGTCAACCGCTTATTTCAGAACTCAGTTTGACAGCTCCAGTATCGACCTGTACGGAGTGGCTTCACAGCTATCGACAATTGAAAAATGGAAAGAACAGCTCAAAAAATAACGGAAATTATGAGATTTCTACTGATCATCTTTTTTATGATTATTATCAGCCGCCTTCCATCCGGCGCTCAAACTTCGGTCGGGAAGGCGGATTTTTTTGTTTGCGAGAATCCCCGCGCGCTCATCATTAAGAATCGTTTTCAGCAAAACCTGTCTGAATCGGAATTGAATTCCCTGAGTCCATTCGCGCCATGGCGGATCATACAAGAAAATTCACTGCTGAGTGATCAGTTTACCGAAGCGATGAAAGTGTCGTTTAAAAATCAAATTTATTACATTCTGAAAAACGAAACCGGCGGAATTATTTACACCGGAGACGTCGGGAAGGCGGATATTTATAGAAATTGCCTTATGGTCCAGGATACAATCGAGATCACACGTGACCGGTTAATTTCTTTTTCAAATCAATATTCGGGTGATGGATTCAACAGATATTTGAGCGGAGGTGAACGGATTTCGCGCCTCTTTAAATACAGATCCGCATATTTTTCAGAAGTGATCACCGCCCGACCTGAATTCGGCTGGATTCGTTTACCGGGCGAAAGTGGATGGCGGCCATTTTCAAATCCGCAATCGGTTAGTAATTCAATCATCCCCGAACCTCTGCGGGAACGGATTGTCGCTAAATTCGCTCAGGTCAACACAACTTATAATGATTATTTTACCTATTTTAACAAGAAGCGTAATCGGGATAAAGCTATCCCGCGCTGGGTGGTGGTGATCTCAAATGAAAATATCAGCGCCGAACTGAATCCGGCGGAATACACAGCGCCGTTAAGCGTGAGCACAAAATATTTGCTGAATGATCTGGAGAATATTCTGCTGGGTACAGGGTTTGGAGTGAGTTTTGATGGGGGGAAGGTGGAAGT
>JBFXGD010000153.1:3393-5342 GCA_050178385.1 Calditrichaceae bacterium | reverse complement strand
GAAGTGAGAAGTAAAAGATAAGAAAAAAGATAAAAGATAAAAGAAAAAAGAGAAGAGTCAAAAGTGGGAAGTAAGAATTAAAGAGCGTTAAGAGTGTAAGAGTTAAGAGTAGAGGCGCCTGCGCTTGACGACTGCCGTAGCACGTCATCCCGGAGGGATCATCTGCTTGCTTGGGAAGGGAAGAAAAGTAGGAAGGATAAGACAAAATACAAAAGATAAAAAAAGTATGAAGAGAAGAAGATTCAATAATTGTGTTGCGGGATTCTTTGGGGCGAATTTTCTGTCCGAGTGAAGTAAATTGAAAAACAGATAAATTATACACGAGTTAAAATTCGCCAGGGCTTTTTGCTACTTTTTGGCCTTCAAAAAGTAGGGAGAGAAGGGAAGTAAGAAGTTAGAAGTAGGAAGTAAGAATTATTAAAGGGCGTTAAGAGTGTGAGAGTTAAGAGTAAGGGCACGATGCCCGTGCCCTAAGTAAAAAGAAATTAAAAAAAATTACTATAAAACTGGTATTCATCATTGAAGTTTAAAAAAAGCCTGAATGAACATATCCTGAGTCTTGCGCTTGTCACGCTGATCATGCTGGCGGTGATCATAGTTGTCCGTTCAGCGGATACGCAAAAAGAACGTCAAAATTACGGTGAGATCGAGTCCTATCTGAAGATGGATTTTGTCGATTTCGATGATCCTTTCGAAAAAGCCCTTCTCAAAGAAACCTTGAATATTTTTGAGCCCGATAATAAAACCCGCAACGACTCACTGCTGGCCGAAGTGGACCGTTATCGCAGAGAACAGTTTTTGAAAAATGTCAGCAGGGTAGGCAGGGGAACGGGATTGACCGGTCAAAAGATGCTTGACCTGATTCGGATGTATGTTAAATTCATTCTGGCCTATCTGATCACTCTGGTGTTAACTTATTACGCGGTTCAGACCCTGGCTGTCAACCGCTTTATTCACGCGAAGCAAAACCGGCAGTCCTATCTCGCGGAATTGATCAGATATTTACGGCAAAATCAGTTAAAATGGAATGGTAAAGCCGTGATGAGATATCTTGGCGGCGCTGCTGTTCTTGCGGGGAAAGCGGCGGCCAAAGGAATCGGATATTTTATCGCTTTCTCGCCCGCCTATGTCATCGCTTACTCTTTCCGGACAGAATTTAACACAGATTCAGTTCTGTTTATGATTCTTCTCGGGGTGATTTCAAACGGTTTGCTGATCAATTATGCCAATCGGTTTTATACCTTTTTGATGAGCGAAAGCCGCAAAGGGTATGTGGAGACAGCAGTGGTAAAAAATCTGCGTACATCCTATGACACGGGAAGAAAGGACGGCGTCTCTTACCGAGCTGTGTTAAACTGGAAAAAGCGGTTTCCCGGGCATGTTTTCGGACATATTTTTATCAACGCCCGCTATCAGTATCTGACGACCATAAAAGAGCAGGCGTCGTTTTTAATCACGGGACTGATCATTATCGAAATGGCGCTGAATATTCAGGGACATTTGTGCTATGAGCTTCTGCAGAATATTTTGTATCGTCATTTTGATGCGGTTGTTGTGATCCTGCTTGGATTGTTTTATATCGTTAAATTGACCGAACTGGGAGCGGATTATCTGATGCACCGCGAATCGCTAAAATTTGAAAATATTGTAACTGATTAATCATGGGCCAATATGAAATCGATGATTCTCATAAGTATGAAAGAATTCTACCGTCAGAAGGATTATCTGTGGGCTCTGATCTGGAGCGCAGGAATATTGATGATCTGGGGCTGGGATGTTCTGTATTTAAATGAACCGGCGAGAAGACAAATTGAAGAGGGATTTTTCAATACATTTATCATTGCGGTTATGGTGATTGTCTTTTCGACGTTGTTAAGCTGGGGAGTGACTCTGGCGCTCTATTTTCTTGAAGATAAAATAAAAAACATTCCCTATTCCGGATTAAATTT
>JBFXGD010000153.1:1470-3293 GCA_050178385.1 Calditrichaceae bacterium | reverse complement strand
TCGGGGATCGGCAAATCGATCATATCCAAAGCCGTTTACGGATTGCTGGATCCGGATGATCTGGAAATTACCATTGACGGGCAACCGTATGGTGAATATATAAGAAACGATTTTACCCGGAAAGTGCAGGATACCGGTTTTTTTGTGTTCCAGGAGCCATCATCTCATTTAAATCCGTTGCTAAAATTAAACGTTCAGTTGAATGAAGGCAGTATAAACGACGAAGCGGATGAGACGGAAATCCTAAAATATTTATGGGACACCACCGATGATCAGAGCATCAAGAAGATTCTGGATATCTACCCAAAACCATACCGGCCCAGCGGCGGAGAGAAACAGCGTATTCTGCTGGCCATGGCGTTTAAAAAGATCAATCTCTTCTTAAAAAGCGGTTCTGATGAAAAACAGGCTCTATTTGTGTTTGATGAGCCGACAGGGAGTCTTGACAATCATTTCCGTAATCTTTTTTTGAATTTACTGTTTGAAAAATATCGCCAAAAACCTTTTACCGCGCTGATCATCACCCATGATTATTCCATCATCAGTGAGATATTTAAAAAACACGAAATGCTGCTGGATTCCATTACATTTCGGGAACTGGATATTATGGAAAACCGGCTGCTTCTGCGTGAATTTGTACCGGCGGATTATCTGGACTGGTTAAAATCGGCAGCTCCCGCGGTGGTGTCAGGGATAAAAGAGACACCGCATCTGCGAATGAGGAGCGCGTTTCGCGTGTTCGGACGGAATTTGAAGGTTTACAAAGATCCTGATCATACAGAGCAGGCTGATCTGGGAATCAAATCCGGTGAAATGGTATATGTGAAGGCTCCCAGCGGTGTCGGCAAAACAACTCTGGCAAAGGTTATCATGGGACTGATTCCGGCAGAATATCTGAGCCTGAGAATCGGAGAACATGAAATCACATCAGACACACCTCCGGATTACTGGAAAAAATACATTTGGGGAAAGCAGGCAGGGATGGTTTTCCAGCACGCGGATGAGGCTCTGAATCTGAATACGACCGTTGGGGATATATTTAAAGGTTTGCCGAATTATGATCAGATCGGACCCGAAAAAATTCGGCGGCAGCTTAGTGATCTGTTTGATATGGAAATAGACGAGGCTTTTTTGAAAAAAACGGTCAAATTTCTCAGCGGAGGACAGAAACAACGGTTGAATCTGCTGCGGACAATTATCCTGAATACGGATCTGTTAATTCTGGATGAGCCGCTCAATGGACTGGATTTTGCCAGCAGTCAGAAAATCATCACAATGATTCAGGAGAAACAGCAGGCGGGTAAAGGCATACTGCTGATTTCACATAACGAAGAGATATTGGATCCGCTCGTACCGGCAGAAAAAAGGTACTATCTGGCAGCCTCAAGTACTAATAAATAATATAGTTATAGAAAAATTTCGTGATTCAAACCATATAAACATTGTTGTGACCAAAGATATGCTCAAGGAGTAATTAAACTCCGAATCTGATTTGAGAAAAAAATTTAATCTAACCTGTTTTTTTCAGTTCCTGGTCTATTTTCTCTTTTAAGAATATTTTTATCAAAGATTGATAAGGAATATCCCTTTTATTCGCAAGCATCCTCAGCTCATCAAGCAGGAATTCCGGTAATCGAAGCGATATAGTTTTAGTGGAAGGTTTAAGTTTTGAAAAGAACATGGGTTTAGATTTACGCCAATCGATATACTCGTTAGAGTCCTTTTCTGCCCAGAACCTTCTTTCCTCATCCTCACTGTTAAATTTAGGAATATTTTTTAATTTGCTCATTATATACATCCCTCTCGTTTTTATTCATATCACG
>JBFXGD010000153.1:0-1370 GCA_050178385.1 Calditrichaceae bacterium | reverse complement strand
TGAAGATATACTTGTGATTGCAATAATTAATTTTGATTAAGTATCTGCATAGCTCTAATTATGGGCTCATACCACCAGTTGCACATTTATTCCTAATCGGAAATCAGAAAATATATCCCATACCCAATCGAAAGGCCTGATTGCTGTTATCATTATCCTGAATAAACTGGGTATCCAGGATAAAATTTTCAAAAAATAACATTTGAAACTTCGCGCAGTAGGCATCCCGGTTATCCCCGCTTAGATTTGAGATCTCCACCCGGGTGAAATAATTGTTAAAATGATAAACCAGGCCAATTTCATCAGTATCCAGCACAGCATCTTCCGCCGCGGAATATTTCAGATACAATCTGTTAATCAATCCAATTTTTATCTCAAAGGTCGGAAGCAGAGACGTGCCATGATCTTCCTCATAAAACGCGCGTTCCTTTTCATACGCCAGTAATCTTATCTTAAATCCGATGTATTTGCCGTTGATGTAGGCATAGACGGTTCCGTAGGTGACATTTGAATTCACATACACCTCAGGCGACCGCAAAAAATCGCTGCTACCCGTAAGTTTGTTAAAAACTCTGCCAAGATACAATCCGTATCCGAATTCTTTGTGAAAGTCGCGTATAAAATGGATTTTAATTTCAGAGAATTCCGCGGATTCGGAAGACTGTTCTTCGTCCCTGAATCCGGCGAGATAATTTCCCTGTCCGTAAGAAGCTGTGACACTCCAGGTATTAGTGGTATCGAAATTATCAAACCAGTTACCGAACTTCGTTTGACTGTCTCCCGCAAGGGCGGTTAGAACTGAAATAAAAATGAGTAAGAGTGTTTTTTTCATGATTTCCTTTAAATGAATACAGAGTATTTGGTTATCTTTATTGAATGGTTACGGTTCAGAGTACTCTCAAACCGCTCAAAGGAATAGCCGCCGTTTGTTCCGATGGTTCCATAAAATTCGATACGAAGGGTATCACCCAAAGCAATGGTTTTTGCCAGTTGAATACTATCAACTTTAATTAAAAATTGATTGTATTCAGTATCCGGTTCGGTTGAACAGGAATTGGTCATAAATACAAGTATGATGAAGATGAAGATACTTGTTTTCAATTTGTTCATTTTTTATACCACACTGGATAATATTTAATTGCAAAACGCGGGATTTCTACAGAAAAATATAGCGGTACTCTTCAACAATATCAATAAAAAAGATTTTCCTTTTTCGTTAGGATTTGCCCTCAACGATTTGGAACGTCTCAGACTAAACGGTTAACAATCAAGCGGATGATTTGTAATTCTGTTTGCTTTTCAGGATGATTAAGCGGTTTTGAAGAAAAAAAAGAGACTGACCGCAATGGTCAGCCTCTTTTGCACAAATT
>JBFXGD010000152.1:0-8866 GCA_050178385.1 Calditrichaceae bacterium | reverse complement strand
AGGTGAAGGACGTGTCTCAAAGCTACCTGACAAAATTATGGAATCAGGATATCTTTCAAAAAGACAAAAAAAACCGGATGATTACCATTGCCGATACCATCAGTAAGTATTTTACAATAGCTGTTTTACTTATTGCCGCCGGCTCGGCAATCTACTGGCTACCCGGAAACATCCCTTTGGCATTAAATGCTTTCACGGCGGTTCTGATTGTCGCCTGTCCATGCGCGCTCGCTCTCTCAGCGCCGTTTACCTTGGGGAATACGCTCAGAATATTCTCAAAAAATCGCTTTTATGTAAAAAATACAACGGTCATCGAAGCAATATCAAAAACAGACACCATAGTATTTGACAAGACGGGAACTCTGACAGGCACAGGAACGGACAGTGTGACCTGGAATGATCCGGATCATCCGGATGAACCGCTCAGCGATCAGGAAAAGCAGTTTATAAAAACAATAGCGGCACAATCCATCCATCCGCTCAGTCAGAGAATCAGCCGGTTTATAGGGGCCGATGTCTTAGCCGGGATAACGCGATTTAAAGAAATACCCGGATCGGGGATCGAAGGAATCATTAACGGAATACAGGTGAGAATCGGGTCGGAAAGATTCACCGGCGTACAAAATGATTCATCTGACTCAACAAATGTCTCATTCGTGCATATCGAGATTGACGGAAAATACAGAGGGTATTTCCGGCTCGGAAACAGTTACCGTAAAGGACTGGAAGATCTTCTGAATAATTTAAAAAAGACGTACCGGCTTTCCATGATCTCCGGTGACAATGACACAGAAAAATCATATTTGAAAAAAATATTTGGCGGCGGATCGGAACTGAAATTTAATCAATCCCCTCATAAAAAACTGGAGTACATTAAGAATCTTCAGTCTCATAAAAATCAAGTAATGATGATCGGTGACGGCCTGAATGACGCCGGAGCGCTTAAACAAAGTGACGTCGGAATCGCGGTTTCGGAAAAAATAAGCGGTTTTTCACCCGCATGCGACGGCATATTGCAGGCGGAAAGTTTTGCAAAACTGGACCGGTTTATCCGATTTTCCCGCATGAGTATGAATATTATCGTTATCAGCTTTATCATATCATTTTTATATAATTTCATCGGGTTGGGTTTTGCCGTTCAGGGGACACTTTCGCCATTGATCTCGGCGGTGCTGATGCCGGTCAGTTCAATTACCGTTATGATTTTTACAACCGGGGCGACCAATCTTATGGCCGCGCGTGCCGGATTGCGTCCGAAAGCGGGTGAGCGGTGAGCGCGATGTTTATCCTAATCGGCTTTAGCCTCATCGTGGCGACCGGATTTCTTGCAGCCTTTTTATGGGCTGTTAAAAGTGGTCAGTATGATGATCAGTACACACCATCGGTGAGAATTTTATTTGATGAAAAAACAAAATCAAAGTCTGAGAACAGGGAGCGTGAGCATGACAATGGAGACGTTTCAGTACGATAACAGAATCGTTCGTAATTTTTACCTGGCAACCGTTTTTTGGGGATTAATCGGGATGACGGTCGGATTGACGATCGCCTTTCAGATCTATCTGCCCTCATGGAATTTAGGAATTCCATATACCACTTTCAGCAGACTGCGACCGCTTCATACCAATTCGGTCATATTCGCGTTTGTCGGAAACGGTATTTTTATGGGGGTGTACTATTCGCTTCAGCGATTATTAAAAGCGCGGATGTTCAGTGACATGTTAAGCAAAATCCATTTCTGGGGATGGCAGCTTATCATCGTCATGGCTGCAATTACGCTCCCGCTCGGAATGACTACCAGTAAGGAATACGCCGAGCTTGAATGGCCGATTGATATCGCCATAACCATTATCTGGGTCGTTTTTGGCGTCAATATGATCGGCACTATATTAAAACGCCGGGAAAAACACATGTATGTGGCAATCTGGTTTTACCTCGCTACTTTTTTTACCGTGGCGGTTCTTCATCTGGTGAATTCCATTGAAATTCCTGTTACCCTGACAAAAAGTTATCCTGTGTTTGCCGGTGTTCAGGACGCGCTTGTGCAGTGGTGGTACGGACATAACGCTGTGGCGTTCTTTCTTACAACACCTTACCTGGGGCTCATGTACTATTATCTGCCAAAGGCGGCAGAGCGACCGATTTATTCATACAGATTATCGATTGTCCATTTCTGGGCATTAATATTTATCTATATCTGGGCAGGTCCGCATCATTTATTGTACACCGCGCTCCCTGATTGGGCTCAGTCTTTGGGAACAGTGTTTTCAATTATGCTAATCGCGCCATCCTGGGGCGGGATGCTCAACGGACTTCTGACACTTCGGGGCGCATGGGATCGTGTCCGGGAAGATCCAATTCTGAAGTTCCTTGTTGTCGCTGTAACATCCTACGGAATGGCGACATTTGAAGGGCCATTGTTGTCCATAAAAAGTGTTAACGCGCTCGCGCACTATACGGACTGGATCATTGCACATGTACACATCGGCGCGTTGGGCTGGAACGGCCTTTTGACGTTTGGTGTCTTATACTGGCTGGTGCCTCGTCTCTATGGAACAAAACTTTATTCGGTAAAAATGGCCAACACGCATTTTTGGGTCGCCACTCTCGGCATAGTTTTTTACGCCATTCCTTTATACTGGGCGGGAATTACCCAGGGGCTCATGTGGCAATCGTTTACACAGGACGGATTTTTACAGTATCCGATATTTTTAGAGACGGTTCTGCAAATTATACCGATGTATATTTTCCGTTCGATCGGAGGTACGCTTTATCTGACCGGCGTATTCATCATGATGTATAATCTCTACAAAACAGGCAAAAGCGGCCGTCTTATAGATAATGAAGAAGCACAAGCGCCGGCTCTTGTTCAGGTGAAAAATAACAGTTCCGCAAATGAACACTGGCACCGCTGGCTGGAACATAAACCGGTTCAATTTTCTCTGATCACCATTGTTGTAGTTCTGATCGGAGGGATAGTTGAAATGGTACCCACATTCCTGGTCAAATCAAATATACCGACGATCAGCAGTGTTAAACCATATACACCGCTGGAATTACAGGGCAGAGATATTTACATCCGGGAAGGATGCAATACCTGTCATTCTCAGATGATCCGTCCGCTCCGGTCAGAAACAGAGCGCTACGGAGAATATTCAAAAGCGGGTGAATTTGTATATGACCATCCATTTTTATGGGGTTCAAAACGAACCGGTCCCGATCTGCACCGTGAAGGAGGAAAATATCCCGACGCCTGGCATTACAGCCACATGCTGGATCCCACATCCATGTCGCCGGGATCGATCATGCCGCCTTATCCATGGCTGATCAAAGACCGGCTTGATACGACCACCACGTCGGATAAAATTGCTGTTATGCGCGTACTTGGCGTTCCATATCCCGATGGGTTTGAAGCACAGGCGAATGCGGATCTCCTGGCGCAGGCGGACAAAATCGCCGCCGGACTGAGGGGTGCCGGATTCGTGGTGGAAGGTGATAAGGAAATTATCGCTCTGATCGCTTATTTGCAGAGACTGGGAACCGATATCAAAGTTCCGGCGGAATAATCATGGATCATTCAAAGCGGAGAAAGTATGTATAAAGATGTGCTTCAGGCAATAGAAGGTGTAAATATTTATCCGATTATCTCTATGTTTTTGTTTATGCTGTTTTTTATCGGGATCATTATTTGGATTTTCAGGCTTGATAAAAAATATATAAATAAAATGGAAAATCTGCCATTTGATAGTTATACAATATCAGAAAATCAAAAGGGAAAAATCGATGGCTAAGAGAGCAAAAAAAGAAAAGGATGTTCTGCTTGATCATGATTATGACGGAATAAGAGAATTAGACAACGATTTGCCGCCCTGGTGGCTGTATATGTTCTATCTGACCGTCATCTGGGGAGTGGGGTATTTTTTATATTTCCATGTATTTGGGATTGGTGACTCCTCTTATGCCGAATATCAGAAAGAACTTGATCCAGGCTGGGCGGCGGAAACACCCGCGAAAAGCGGGTTTACACTCTTAAAATCGTACCATTCGCCTTACTATAATCCTGATGGAGATCTTACTCCGCGAACGCGGCTCGAACAGATCCTGGCTGAAGAGAAGAGAAGAGATGAAGAGCTGAAAGCTGAAAAACTGGCTGCGCTGGAATCGGGAGAAAACGGGAAAAGTGACGTAAGCACCATGTCTTTTGATGATCTGATCAAAGCGGCTATGGTAAAAGCCGATTCGTCCGCGCTTATCAAATTGAAGGAGGCGTTTCCCGATCTTTATGCTTCGTTAGATGCTAAAGAATCAGTTTCGGCCGATGCGGAAATTGCAGGACCGGCTGAAGCGGAGATTGCGGCTCTGACAGATATAAAAAGTCTAGCTTCCGGTGAAAGCGTGTTTTCGGCGAATTGCGCGAGTTGTCATGGCAATAAAGGGCAGGGCGGAATCGGTCCGAATCTGACAGATGATTACTGGATCCACGGCGCGGGTATGAATAATGTTGTGAAGATTATAAATGTTGGTGTACCCGCTAAGGGAATGATCTCCTGGGAGAGAACACTGAACCAGGATCAGATCATGCATGTGGCAAGCTATATTTTAACGCTTCATGGCACAAATCCACCTAACGCGAAAGCGCCGCAGGGTGATAAGGTTGAAGTTGAATGAGAAGAGGCCGGATTAAATGACTGACGTGAATCAAAAGACAGACAGTTACAGGGATTCAGTATCAACTGTGGACAAAGAAGGAAAACGGATATGGCTTTATCCGAAGAAACCGAAAGGCCCGTTATATAAGGCCAGGAATTTAGTTTCCCTTTTTCTTTTGGCTATTCTGTTTGCGGGACCATTTATTAAAATCAACGGACAGCCGGCGCTTCTTCTAAATGTTCTTGAAAGAAAATTTTATGTTTTCGGTTTAACCTTCTGGCCACAGGATTTTTATTTATTTGTTCTGGCATCGGTCGCCCTGGTGGTATTCATCATTTTGTTTACGGTTGTTTTCGGAAGAATCTGGTGCGGATGGGCCTGCCCTCAGACCATCTTTATGGAGATGGTATTCAGGAAAATTGAATACTGGATCGAGGGTGACGCCAGACGTCAGCGCGAACTAAATGCTTCACCGATGAACGCGGAGAAATTTCTAAAAAGATCAACTAAGCACGTTATTTTTTTCGCATTATCATTTCTGATAGGCAATACATTCCTCGCGTATATTATCGGCGCGGACGCGCTTATAAAAATCATAACGGACTCGCCCTCTGCACATATTGCCGGTTTGTCCGCCATGCTTATATTCAGTGGAATATTTTATTGGGTATACGCCAGTTTCAGAGAACAGGTCTGCACCATGGTTTGCCCGTACGGCAGGCTTCAGGGTGTCCTGCTTGATAAAAATTCAATTGTGGTCGCGTATGATTTTAAACGCGGAGAACCGCGGGAGAATTTTTCAAGGAAGAGAGATCGTTCGGGGAGTGGTGACTGTATCGACTGCGCGCAGTGTGTGGATGTTTGCCCGACGGGAATTGATATCCGCAACGGGACGCAGCTCGAATGCGTCAACTGTACCGCTTGTATCGATGCCTGTAATTCAGTGATGAAAAAAGTGAATTTGCCGAAGGGTCTTATCCGGTATGATTCGTATCAGGGTATCGTCGATGGGACAAAACTGAAATTTTCACCACGGATACTTGGTTATTCAAGTGTGTTGATAGTCTTGATCGCCGCGCTCGCGGTGGCGATGATCAACCGGTCGGATATTGAGACAACCATCCTTAGAACACCGGGCGTCCTATATCAGGAGCTGGAAGATGGGAAGATAAGTAATCTCTATAACATAAAAGTTATTAATAAATCATTGGAACCGGCGGCCATCAGAATAAAAAGTTTGAATCCGTTTGCAAATATAAGGATGGTAGGTGGAGAATTAACGGTTCCGGGAAATGATTATCTGGAGACATCCTTTTTTATCGAAATTCCGGGTGAAAAAGTGGTTCTGGCGAATATGCCGGTGGCTATCGATATATATTCGGGGGAGAATCTGGTTCAGTCATTAAGAACTTCCTTTAACGGACCGGAAAAATTGAGGAACAGACATGATTAGCAAATTTATATGGCCAACAGGGATTATCATAGTATTTTCGGGTTTTGTTATGTTCTTTCTCGGATATTTGATCTTCAGTACTTCTCAGAATGTGGATCTTGTCAGTAAGGATTATTACACACGGGAAATCGATTATCAGCGGCAAATTGACCGGATGAAAAGGACAAAGCCCTTCGCGTCGATGATTAAAATCAATATGGATAAAAATGAAAAAGTGATCAGTCTTGTATTCCCTGAGTTTTTTCAGCCGGGATCCGTGAAAGGCACTATTCATATGTTCAGGCCATCAGACGCGGGTCGTGATCGAACAATAAAGCTCTCATTAAATCATGAACGGGAGCAATCATTCCCGGTAGAATCTCTGACCGGGGGATTTTGGAAGATTAAGCTGGACTGGAGCTATGAAGGGGTAGAATATTTTTTTGAGAAGTCGGTAGTTGTGTTGTAATGATCAGAATGAATCAAAAAACGAGGTTATAATTGAAATCATTTAGAAAACTGGCATTAATATCCACTATTGCCACTTATGTGCTGATTTTTGTCGGCGGTCTGGTTCGGGTATCAGGCGCCGGACTGGGATGTCCTGACTGGCCAAAATGTTTTGGAAGATGGATTCCTCCAACCGATATTAGCCAGCTGCCGGCGGGGATGGATCCGAGCCTCTTCAATTTTACCCTGGCCTGGATCGAGTATATAAACCGTTTAACAGGTATGATAGTGGGATTACTTATTGCCGCGACAGGCATTATGGCCATCATTAAAATGCGGAAATATCCTAAGATCCTCTATCCATCAATACTGGCCGCGCTGCTGGTGGCGTTTCAGGGATGGCAGGGCAGCCGTGTCGTTTCGTCCGCTCTCGAACCATTCATTATCACAGTCCATCTGGTTCTTGCTCTGCTGATTGTCAGTCTCATGATTTTTGTGACTCAGCAGGCATATTATTCGGAAAATAATTCGGCGCCTGTTCAGCGGGAATTTAAAAAATATAAAATGTGGGCCGGAATTTTATGGTTTGTCACACTCTCTCAGATCATATTGGGAACGCAGATCCGTGCAGTAATTAAGGAAATCAGCGATAATTATCCGTTGCTTCCGACGGCTGAGTGGATTGATATGATCGGACCCATCGTAAATGTACATACCGTATTTGGGATTCTGATAACAGGGCTTTCGATTATGCTGGTGACACGGTTGTACAATGATAAACCGGTTTTCCATGGTCCGGTTAAACTGATTTCCGTGACGCTTATCGTTTTGGTTGGATTACAGATGGTAGTAGGAATAGGATTTAAGGCCGCGGGTATTGAACCGGTTCTGCAAGTGACACATCTCTGGATTTCCAGTCTGATGATCGGCGGAGAGCTAATTCTATACACAATGTTTAATTTCGCGGAGAACCGTAAATGAAATATCTAAAAATCGTAATAATCGGCTCATCAGTGGCTTTGATACTCCTTGTGATGGCGTTTTTTGTGATCAGCAAAGCCGATCAGTCACGCGGTGACCTGCAGAAACTGTATCAACTGCCGGATTTTACTTTTACGGAACGGGATGGCGAGCCATTTGGTTTGGCGGATATGACAGGCAAGGTGAGCATTGTCGATTTTATCTTTACAAATTGTCCCGGTCCCTGTCCGATGATGTCGTCAAAGATGGCAGAATTATATGAAACTTATGCCGGATCCGGGAAAGTTCAGTTCGTATCAATTTCCGTTGATCCCGCCCGTGATACCCTTGACGCGCTCAGAGAGTACGCGCTGGGTTATGGTGTCAGCGATAACAGATGGGTGTTTCTGAGAGCGCCGATTGATTCTGTTATAAAACTTTATGAGTCCGGCTTCAAGCTGGGCGGATTGCTTCCGGCCGAACACAGCACAAAGTTTATTCTTGTTGATGAGGAAGGCGTAATTCGCGGATATTACAGTTCCGATGATGATATCAGTCTGAATATTATGAAAACGCATATTCGTGAATTAGTACTGAGATTGCAATGAACGTACAGGATTTACCAACTCTAAATGCTGTGCTAAACAGTATCAGCGCCATGTTTTTGATCTTAGGGTATATCAACATAAAAAAGGGCAGAAGGGACCGGCACAAGAGACTGATGATCATTGCACTGACGGCTTCGCTGTTTTTTTTAATCTCCTATCTGATTTATCACGCTAATGTCGGATCAGTGCCGTATCCATATCACGACTGGACCCGGCCGCTGTATTTCATCATTTTGATACCGCATATTATACTCGCCGCGGTGCAGGCGCCATTTATTATTCTGGCCGTCTGGTACGCTTTAACCGGTCATTTTGACAAACATAAGAAACTCGTTCATTGGGTGTGGCCGGTGTGGATGTTTGTGTCGGTGAGCGGGGTGATCATATATTTTATGCTCTATCAATTTTGATTCTCCGGTTCAGGCATACCTATGAATTATTTTGCCGTATCTGAAACAAAATTCCAAAAAATCCATTAAATTCTTAAATGATTGTAATTATTGTAAATTGCGATTATTTTGAAAAAAACAATACCTTACCTTTCAGAATAGAAAGAGAAAAAAATGCAGATTGCCGGAATATTACTGGCAGCGGGTGAATCCTATGTTCAGCCCTCTCCTCTCGCATTGCTGCCGTATCAGGGGCTGTCGTTTGTTGACAATATTTTAAATAATCTATCGGGGATCAACTGTTCTCCTATTATTACTATTCTGGGTGAATCAGCAGAGCTTATTTGCAATCAGACAAGAGTGAATTCTTTTCAGTGCTT
>JBFXGD010000151.1:0-8911 GCA_050178385.1 Calditrichaceae bacterium | reverse complement strand
AATCCACAAGTCAGCGAAACGGCACATCCATTATTTTTGAACCCGACGACAATATTTTCAAGAATTATCGCTTTATCCCGGATTATCTTGAGAATCTGATGTGGAACTATGTGTATCTTAATGCCGGACTGACGATCAATTTAAACAGCAAAAAATTTTATTCCGAAAACGGACTTCTTGATTTGCTTAGCCGTAAATCCGAAGCTGAAAATCAGCGCTATCCGATCATTCATTTTAAATCTCAGGATATTGAAATCGCCTTAACTCATACGAACCAGTATGGCGAAGAATACTATTCTTTTGTAAACGGCCAATACACCACACAAGGCGGAACACATTTGGCCGCTTTTCGCGAAGCCATCGTCAAAACCGTTCGCGATTTTTACAAAAAAGACTTCGACGCCTCCGATATCCGCAGTTCGATTGTAGCCGCCATCAGCATCCGCATACAGGAACCGGTCTTCGAGTCGCAGACAAAAACCAAACTTGGTTCTTTCAATATTGCTCCGGACGGAATCACGGTCAGGACTTTTGTCCATGATTTTATCAAAACAGAATTAGACAATTATCTGCACAAACATCCCGAGACAGCCGATGCCTTGTTAAAGCGTATTGCACAGTCTGAGCGCGAACGCAAGGAAATGGCCGGCATCAAAAAATTGGCAAATCAGAGAGCAAAAAAGGCCAATCTTCATAATAAGAAATTACGAGACTGCCGCATCCATTATAACGAAGGTAAATCAGAGCGCCGCTATAACTCCACATTATTTATAACCGAGGGCGATTCCGCGAGCGGTTCCATCACTAAATCCAGGGACGTTGAGACACAGGCTGTGTTTAGTCTGCGCGGTAAACCGCTTAACTCTTTTGGACTGACTAAAAAAGTGGTATATGAGAACGAAGAATTCAATCTCCTTCAACACGCGCTGAATATTGAAGAAGACATTGAAAACCTTCGCTACAACAATATTGTCATCGCAACTGATGCCGATGTTGACGGGATGCACATCCGGTTATTGCTGATGACTTTTTTTCTGCAGTTTTTCCCCGACCTTGTTAAAAACGGTCATGTTTTTATCCTGGAAACTCCATTGTTCCGCGTTCGAAACAAACAGGAAACGATCTATTGTTACTCCGAAGATGAAAAAAGGTCGGCAAAGAATAAACTTGGAAAAAATGCCGAAATAACACGTTTCAAAGGGTTGGGCGAAATTTCCCCGGAAGAATTTGGTCAATTTATTGGCGAAAATATACGGCTCGAACCGCTGGTCCTCAGGGAGAAGACCGTTGTAAACAAACTGCTGAGCTATTATATGGGAAAAAACACGTCTGAAAGACAGGAATTCATTATTGAAAATCTGAAAATCGAGAAAGATCTGATAGAAGAGGGAAATGGACAAGAAAATTAGCGATCAAAACAGCACTGATCCGGAAAACCAGGAACTCACCAACGGAAAAATCAAAGAGACAAGACACGTTGCGGATCTCTACAGCAGCTGGTTTCTTGATTATGCCTCATATGTTATTCTGGAAAGAGCCGTACCGGCAGTTGAAGACGGATTGAAACCCGTACAACGCAGAATACTGCACTCCATGAAAGTGATGGATGACGGCCGCTTTAATAAAGCCGCCAATATTATCGGCCACACCATGCAGTATCATCCCCACGGTGATATGGCAATAGGCGACGCGCTGGTGAATCTCGGCCAGAAAGATCTGCTTATAGAAACGCAGGGAAACTGGGGTGACATCCGAACCGGTGACCGGGCCGCCGCTCCACGATATATTGAAGCCCGTTTGTCTAAATTTGCCCTTGAAGTCGCCTTTAATCCACAGACAACCGAATGGCAGCTTTCCTATGACGGCCGTAAAAATGAGCCGGTTCATCTGCCGATGAAATTCCCGCTGGTTCTGGCGCAGGGCGCGGAAGGTATCGCAGTCGGGCTCGCCACCAAAATTATGCCGCATAACTTTATCGAACTGATTGACGCGTCCATTGATATTCTTAACGGAAAACCGATAAAACTTCTGCCCGATTTCCCGACCGGTGGGATGGCGGATTTCACCAATTACAATGAGGGCCTGCGGGGTGGCCGGATCCGTGTCCGGGCAAAAATTGATACTATCGATAAAAAAACATTGGTTATCCGTGAAATTCCGTTTGGCACTACCACCACGTCCGTAATGGATTCTATTGTTAAGGCCAGTGAAAACAACAAAATAAAGATCAAACGCGTGATCGACAATACCGCGAAAGATATCGAAATTATTATCGAACTGCCGCCGGCCGTCTCACCCGATTTGACGATTGACGCGCTATACGCGTTTACGGATTGCGAAGTATCGATCTCCCCGAATTTATGCGTGATTATCGATGATAAACCTCATTTTATCAGTGTTAATGAAATTTTACGGTTATCCACAAAAAACACCGTGAGACTGTTAAAGAAAGAGCTGGAGATAAGACATCAGGAGCTGACTGAAAAATGGCATTTTTCTTCACTCGAGAAAATATTCATCGAAAAACGGATCTACCGCGACATTGAAGAATGTGAGACCTGGGAAGCGGTAATTGAAGCAATCGACAAAGGGCTTGAACCATATAAAAAATTATTCAAACGCGAAATAACCACGGATGACATCGTCAAACTTACCGAGATTAAGATAAAACGTATCTCAAAATACGATTCATTTAAGGCGGATGAGGCAATCAAAGCTCTTGAAAATGAAATAGCCCAGGTGAATTACAATCTCGCGCATCTTACTCAGTTTGCCATCAATTATTTTGAAAATCTCAAGAAAAAATACGGGAAGGGGCGGGAACGAAAAACCGATATCCGTTCTTTTGAAAATATTGAAGTGGCGCAGGTCGCGGTGGCAAACCAAAAGCTGTATATCAACCGCACAGAGGGTTTTATCGGTACTTCTCTTAGAAAAGACGAGTATATCTCTGACTGTTCTGACCTTGATGACATCATCGTCTTTTTGGAAGACGGCTCCTTTATGGTAACCAGGGTGTCTGATAAAGCTTTTATTGGAAAAAATATTCTGCACGCGGATGTCTGGAACAAAAATGACGAGCGTATGACGTATAATATGGTATACCGTGACGGTAAATCCGGGGTTTCATACGCTAAACGATTTACGGTCACAGCCATTACGAGAGACAAAAATTACGACCTGACAAAAGGAAACAAAGGTTCAAAAACGCTGTATTTCACCGCTAACCCCAACAGCGAATCCGAGACTATTACCGTGTATCTCAGCCAAAGCTGCAGGGCGCGGATTAAAGTATTCGATTTCGATTTTGCTGATCTTGCCATAAAGGGAAGGGGCGCTCAGGGCAATATTCTTTCAAAATACCCCGTAAAGAAGATCGTGCAAAAATCTGTCGGCGTATCCACTCTCGGAGGACTTGACATCTGGTTCGACGAGACAATCGGCAGACTAAACACAGATGAACGGGGGCAGTATCTGGGCAACTTTGAAGGTGATGATCTTATTCTCGCCATTTACAAAGACGGAACTTATGAACTGACATCCTATGAGCTCAGCAATCACTATGACCCCGAAAAAACAATTGTGATTGAGCAGTTCGATCCTGAGAAAGTTATAACCGCCGTTCACTTTGATGGTGATACGGAGAATTTTTATGTTAAGAGATTTAAAATTGAAACCCTCACCCAGGACAAGTTTTTCAAATATATTACGGATCATAAAGATTCAAAGCTTATTCTCGTCACCTCTCATCCAGACCCCTCTGCCGAAATGCGCTATCTAAAGGGCCGCGCTAAGGAAGAATTGACCGAAAATATATCACTCAACGACATCGTGGATATCAAAGGCTGGAAAGCAAGGGGTAACCGTATCAGCAACTACAGGGTGATCGGAGTGCAATTGATTGAGAAAGACGAACCCGAATTCATAATTGCCGAAGATGCCGGACCCGAGATCATTATAAAAACCGGAGATGATGAAATCTCTTCCGGCCAAAACGAAAACGATGAAGATAAGATCCAGCGTGATCTTTTTAATCCAAAATAATTCCTTATCCGGGATGAAAACTCAAAAAGTCAGGAGTTAATATGTCAGATCCAATTGATGATATCACCATAGAATGGACAGATGATGATGGCAGGGCAACTGTCAAGGAATTAAAAAAAGAGATACTCACCAAAGGCGCATGGGCAACAGTCATGTTCATGTATCAGGAACTCAACAAGACCAGTGGTGAATATGGTCCGGCCAAATTCAGAATCGGAAGATACCAGAAGCGCAACGGAGTTTATTATCCTCATTCAAAATTTAATATCTCATCCGAAGCCCAGGCACAGAAAATCATAGAAATTTTGGAATCATGGTTCGCTGACAGCGCCAAAGATGCCAAATAAATCCATGTTATTGTTTTATTGATCAAATCAGTTTGATATCATGCAGGACTTTAACACACTTTTATCAGAAATCCGCTCGTGCACAGTATGCGCCGAATTCCTTCCTCATGGTCCGAATCCGGTAATCCGGGCCTCACAATCCGCCCGGCTGCGGATCGTCGGTCAGGCTCCGGGCACCAGGGTGCATAATACCGGCGTTCCGTTTAATGATCCGAGCGGAGACCGCCTAAGGAATTGGCTCGGCCTGGACAACAAAACCTTTTATGATGAAAAACTCATCGCCATTATTCCAATGGGATTCTGCTTCCCCGGGACGGGCAAGAATGGTGACCTGCCGCCTCGTAAAGAATGTTCGGAGATTTATTTTGAACGCCTTGCGGAACATCTTAATAATATTCAGCTTACCTTGGTGATAGGCAGATATTCTCATGAACATTTTCTTGGAAAAAGAAGAAAAAAAACTCTTACCGAAACGGTTCGGAATTTCCGGGAATATCTTCCGGAATATTTCCCTCTTCCCCACCCTTCTCCCCGCAACCGCGGCTGGTTTAAATCCAACGCATGGTTTGAGAATGAAGTGATACCGGAATTAAAACAAATATTAATTAAGTTAAAAATCAGCTGATACATTATTATTTATTTTGCGGCAAAGGGAACTTATAGTATATATTTTTCATTCTGAGTGAATATTAAACTGATATTTGTGAGTTCATATCAAATTGTCGCATCGCATGTTTTTATTATATTCCTTTTTATCATGACAAACACTTTTTAACTTTAAACGTCTTCCTAATTTCGGAGCGCGTTATGTTTATACTTCAATTTTTTGCAAAGCTGCTAAAAATTCTCAGATCCGCTGCTTCTCCCGGACAAATTGCCGGGGGATTTATTCTCGGCATGATCATTGGCCTGACTCCCGTGATGAGTCTGCACAATCTGATCGTTCTGTTCCTGATCGTCATACTAAATGTCAACATGGCCATGGCTATCTTCAGTTTTGGAATATTCAGCGGTTTGGCGTACCTGCTGGATCCGCTTTTCCACAGCTTTGGCTACTTTCTGCTTGCTGATCTGACATCATTAAACGGCTTTTACACGTCTCTTTATAACATTCCCGTGATCGCCCTAAGCCGCTTTAACAACACCGTGGTAATGGGGAGTCTTGTAACTTCAATCATCTTATTGATCCCGGTTTACCTTCTTACAATAAGAGGTGTTAATTATTACAGGGAAAAAATTGATCCGCAATTTCAGAAATGGAAAGTCGTGAAGGTTGTGAAGGGTTCCAAATTCTATTCGATCTATGAAAAAGTAAAAGTATGGGGTGAATAAATGTTTCGGAAAAAAGGAATCATTATACTACTTGTCTTCGCGGTCGTGATATTTGGTATCTCTCTGCTATTAACCGATGCATGGCTGGAATCAAAACTTGAGGAAACGGGCGGTTCGCTCAACGGCGCGAAAGTGGAATTTGACGGGATTGATTTTTCGCTGTTTGGTCCCCGGCTAAGCTGGGACAGATTACAGGTAACTGATTCAAAAAACACCATGAAAAATATAATCGAAACCGGCCACACCGAGTTTAAAATGGAATTCTGGCCATTGTTCAGCAAAAAAGTTATTATCGAAAACATTCAGTTGACGGGCTTCCGGATGAATACCGACCGCGAAACCGACGGGAAAATTGAAAAAAAGAAAACAACATCTGCTGAAAAAGGATTCTTGGGAAAGACTATTGATAACCTGGGGAAACAAATCGGCGAAGCGCCGGCCTTCAACATGTCGGCTTATAAACAGAAAATAAACGTCGACAGCGTACTGGCTTTGCTCAAAATTGATTCTCCTTCCAAAATCGATTCTCTGCAAAAAAGCCTTACTCAAAAATATGACGGCTGGCAGACTCAATTGGCCGGGATGGATATTGAGGCAGACACCAAAAGAATCGAAAGACAGGTCAAAGCTCTCGATCTAAAAAAGATAAATTCTGTTCAGTCGTTTCAGTCATCTTTGAACGATATCAATCAGATAAAAAAATCAGCCGATTCCCTTTCTAATGTATTAAAGAACAGTAAGCAACAATTATCCGATGACTTGAACTCGGCAAAAAGCAGCACGGCGATGGTGGATAACTGGATACAGGATGATTACAAAAAAGCGGTTTCGATGGCCAAACTTCCTGAAATCAATAGTCAGAACATTGGGAAATTTATATTTGGCAAAACCGTTGTCAATCAGGTAAATCAATATTTAGCGTATGCCTCCAAAGCCAGAACCTACGCAACTAAACTACAATCAGACAAGCCGGAGAAATCAAAACCTCCACGGTTAAAAGGTCAGGATATATATTTTTACAATAAACATGCCCGGCCCGATTTTTGGATCAGAATGATTAATCTCAGCGGTGAAACAAATGACGGCATTCAGTTGAAGGGAGAGGTTCTTAATATCGTCTCCGATCAGCGGATTATCGGCAAAACGACGGATATGGATATCAGTGGTTTTGATAGCAAAGGACGCGGATTGTCAATAACCGGTAAATTAGATTATCTCGGTGAAAAGCCATCTGAACACATTAATCTGCTGTACAAGGGATTTTCGCTTAATAACATGAAGTTATCCGATTCACAGTTTCTGCCGAACAAAGTCAAAAAGGGAACCGGCAGCGTCGAATCAGATATTGATATTTCCGGCAATAAGATAACCGGACTGATTAAATTTGTCGGATCAGAGATGCAATTTGAACAAAAAGATCCGCAAAAATCAAAAAACAAACTTGAATCAATTGTCGATGAGATCATTAGAGGAACATCTACCGTCGATTTCATCGCCAGGATCAGCGGCGAAAAAGACAACCTGAAATTCTCTCTCAATTCGAATCTTGATGATCAATTTGTATCCGGTCTGAAGTCTATACTAAGCAAAGATGCCGAGGAAGCCCGTGCCAAAATTAAAACAAAAGTTGACCAGGAGATCGGAAAAAAACGCGAAGAGCTAGACAAACTTGTATCCGGCAAGGAAGAACAATTAAAAGCTCAGCTGACAAAATATGAGGACATGGTTTCAGACAAACTAAAACTCATTGAAGACAAAAAAGACGAGATTGAGAAAGAAAAGGGTAAACTTGGCGATCAGGTAAAAGATAAAGTAAAAAATTTATTCAAATAATTGTTCGTAACTTTCAGTTATCACATTCATCTATGCATTATGATTTAAAATTGATCATTATGATGTTTTAGAACAGTTTAATAGAATTACAAGGAGTCTGAATTGGGTCTTGAAAGTATAAATGAAATAATCCAGGAAAGTCCTTTCCTGGTCACGTATTTTTCCTATCCGGAATGCAATGTCTGTCAGGTATTGCGTCCAAAAGTGGAAAACCTTGTCAGTAAATATGAAGGCATCGAATTTCTCTATATAAATACTCATGAACATCCGCTTGTAAGCGGTCAACACATGGTATTCGCCGTTCCGACGATCGTTCTGTTTTCTGAAGGCCGGGAGATCCGGCGATTTAGCCGCCATTTTTCGATGCAGGATCTCGAAGCTTTTCTGGACAAGGCTGTACGCATCGCTTCATAAATTGATGATAGTTGACGTTCTTTTTTTTAATGGTCTTCTCTCAAAGAACTTTTATGGTTTTGACCACAATCATTTGCCATTTATTTTTGTAGTCATAAATCGGTTCTAATATTTAATTCACTTGCGGATATACTCCGCAAGTGGTAATTTATTGTATATTCACCCCACCGCCATGGATGGTAATCTCTGTTCTTTAATTCTATACTAAAAACCGAAAAAATGTTTAATTACAGGATTATTTATGAATGAAGATCCTAAAATGATTGTGAAACGATTCGAAGAAGCCGCACTCAGTTCTATCCATGAAGCATCCTTAGACTGGCATAAATACCATAACGGACGATTGAAGGAATTTAATCGTATAGTCAAATCGATATCAGAACAAATTAAAGCTGAAAAGAAGTTCGAGATCTCCATTGAGGATGCCTGGCAAATTCTGGAATTAAACTTCACTGAACTTCTTGCCTGGGTCGAAAGCCTGTCATACAGCGGGAAAGACCAGTCACAAAGGGAATTTGTAATGCCCTGGCTTGAAAAATTCCAGGGTCTCCTGAACGAATTTCCACAAGAAATCGAAATACCGGTGACTGAAGAATTCTGGAAACATGTTTCCACTGATTCTTTCCCGGACCGCCTTTGGAAATTCCAAAAAAGATTCCGGCGCCGGTCAGCAAATATCAATCTGAAATTCAAAAACCTTTTTAGAAAACTGGTCAGAAAACCCCAAAAAGAACTCCCGGTTCAGACCAGAAAATTCGATCTTTATTATTTTCTCACCGATCATATTGAACGCCCGGTGGTGGAATATATTCTAAAAGAGTGGCAGCTTTTTCTTAAATCCGTATCTTTACAGTTTGCCGGGCTTCAATCAGGAGTTGAAGGACTAAAGGAAAAAGGAATCACTCTTGAAAAATTAAAATCATACACTGAAGAAGAGAAGA
>JBFXGD010000150.1:0-8926 GCA_050178385.1 Calditrichaceae bacterium | reverse complement strand
ACGAGCAAAGGCCCGTGCATTAAGGGATTTCACCAATATCGGAATAACCTGTTTAGAGGAGTTAGGAAGTATAGATGATCTTGAAAATGAAAAACCAGTTAATGGAAATCGTACATCAAAGGTCCAGAGACCTCAGACACCTGAGCGAAACACTCGAACCGATGATGCAAAAGCTGAAACTTCACACAATAAAAAGAAAACTGAAACTGCCCAAGCGAAGAAAAAAGAAAACCCGAAAAAAGAATCCTCTGATTCAAACACCGCCTCAAACGGTCCTCAAATGAGTGCTGCCCAGAAAAAGGCTATACTCAATCTGGCACAACGAAGAGGCTTATCAGAAGATGATCTTAACAAACTATCTATTGAATCATTCAATGTGAATTTCGAGTATCTGGATTCTTCCAACGCTTCAGTCTTCATACGAGACCTGCAGCACGCAGCCTAATTAAAACCATTAACAATTCGTGATCAGGTATCAGGGCAAACCCTATTGGTGCGCCCTGTTCCTGACCTGGAAAGGAACTTTTTATGGATATTGCAGAATTAAGGAAACAGCCACACCTGTCAGTCAGTTCAATCAACTCATATATCGATTGTAGTCTGATGTATAAGTTTTCACGGATCGATAAACTGAAACCGGACTTTCTGTCGGACAATCTTGTCTTCGGCTCCTGCATCCACCGAATTCTGGCCGAATTCAATCAGGAGAAAATGATAGGAAATATTCTGTCATCAGATGAAATTGAAAATATGTTCAAAACAGACTGGGAGAAATCAGCAAAAGACAATCCTGATATCCAGTATTCCAAGGGTAACACTTACCGAATGCTGTTGAATCAGGGTGTTAAAATGCTTCAGGAGTTTATGAAACGTATGCCTGAAAATGACGCAACCATTGTTGCCATTGAGGAACCTTTTGCCATGCATATTGAGGGGTTGGACATTCCGTTGATCGGTGTCATGGATCTGGTTGAAGAGGACGAAGACGGAACGTTGACCATTACGGATTATAAAACATCAAAAAAATCCATGGCTATTAAAGACGTGGATTCCAGCTTCCAGTTAACCGTGTATTACACCGCAGCCAAAGCCAATGGCTATGCTGACCGGGAGATAAATCTGAAGTTTGACTGTCTGGTTAAAACCCAGAAACCAAAGTTCGAACAAATCTATACCGAACGGTCCGGTGACCATTCTGCAAAAGCGATCAAAAAGATCAAGCAGGTTTGGGATGGTATCCAGAAAGGCGTCTTTATACCCAATGATACTTCCTGGAGATGTCATGGATGTTCATACAAATCCTATTGCGATGAATGGTTTAGAAAATGATTCAAGGAGAAAAGCCATGATAAGACTGAACCCTCGACAACAAGAGGCTGCAGAATTTCTGTATGGCAAGGCTTGTGTAATCGCCTGCCCGGGGTCCGGCAAAACATTAACCATGACCCGGCGCATTGCAAACCTTGTAAAAAAACATGGTGTCGCTCCTGAAAGGATCATTGGGCTGACCTTCACACGGAACGCAGCACAAGCCATGAGAGAAAAGTTGTATCCTATTCTGGAGGATCTTGCAGCCCGAGTTGATCTGGCTACAATCCACAGCTTCTGCCATTCCCTGTTGAGGCAGGAGGGCAGGACGTTTGAAATCCTTCATGGAAATGAACAACTCAAGTTCGTCCGGCAGGTAATGAAGAAAAAAAGAATCAGAAACATTCCTGTTGGGCTCGTGATCCGTGAAATCAGCCTGGCAAAAAACAACATCATAGATCCCGATGAATTTGCGGATCTTTACACCGGTGATGAGACCATGTTGAAGATTGCCGATGTATACCGGACTTATGAAGCCGAGAAAAAGAAAAAGCTGCTGCTCGACTTCACTGACCTGCTGTTCGAATCCTATCTCCTGTTAAAAGGGGAAAATGAGGTACGTCAAAAATACCAGGATTCATACTCTCATCTCTTGATCGACGAATATCAAGATGTTGGACCACTTCAGGTCGAAATATTGAAGCAGCTTATCAATAATCACCGGGAGTCATCGTTCTGGGTTTGTGCGGACGATTGTCAAAGCATTTACTCTTTTACAGGGGCTTCAGTCGGAAACATCCTGAACTTTGACAAGGTGTTTCAAAACAGTCAGCAATTCATCCTGGACACGAACTACCGTTCGACGCCGGAAATCCTAAGCTGTTGTCAGCGCCTCATTGATCATAATACCAAAAAAATCGACAAGGTGCTGCGGACTGAAAATGCAACCGGTGCCCAGGTAACCGTGATAGATGCCACCAATGAAGAAGATGAAGCCCTGCAACTTGTAAATGAGATTAAGGGCCTGACCGAAACCGGCAGTTATCAGTTCAAGGATATTGCCGTATTGTACCGTGCAAACAGTTTGAGCCGGCCAATTGAAGACGGATTCAAACAGCATCAGATTCCATATCATATTGAGAACGGGTCCAGTTTCTACCAGCGCCACGAGGTCAAGGTGCTACTGGAGTACCTCAGATTTATCAACAATCCTGACTCGGATGATGGCGATGATGCTCTCCGGAATATAATAAATATTCCAAATCGGTACATTGGAAAGACCTTTATGAACGGACTTGAAAGCTTTTCGAATAAGCGCAATGCCCATCTGTTCCAAGGCTTGAAAACAATGCCAATTGAGGTTCCATACCTCAGAAAATTCATTAAAGAGTTTGTGTGCTTAATCGAACCTCTGATTCAGGATAAGGGCCAGTTGGAACCGGCTGCGATTATCCACATTCTCAGAGAAGGGCTTGACTATGATAAACATATCGTTGATGGAGAAACGCCCTCACCGGACGATTCCAAAGTTGAGAATATAAACCAGGTCCAGCTTGTCGCTGGCAAATACAAGGATATTTCGGCGTTATTGAACTACACGGAAACCTTCAAGGAGGAGAACAGCAATAACAAAGATGGCGTTGCACTGATGACGGTCCATAAATCGAAGGGACTGGAATTTCCGGTCGTGTTCATCATCGGGATGACCGAAGGTGTAATGCCCAACAAACAAGGGGAGATCGAGGAGGAAAGACGTATCTGCTATGTCGGGATTTCCAGAGCCATGAACTTGCTTTACCTGACATATCCATTAAACTATATGGGGAAGAATGCTACACAAAGTTGTTTTCTGGAGGAAATACGAAAATAATTAAACAGAACGGAGACGGTGCTTGCCTGTAATGGAAGCACCACCGTTCAAACCATATTTTTATTGGCCAATAAAAGCATCAGAATATTCTATTATTTCATATAGATATTTTATTGAAACAATAACCATACAAAAATAAAGGAGGATAAAAATGTCCTATGTATTGGTAACCGTTTCAAGAGGGAAAATATCTGAAACAACATTTTATGCAACGGCTGCATCAGCTTTAAAAAAATTACTAACCATATCAAAATCGTTGAATGAAAATGATGATGCAGCAGTATTTGGTCCGGATGGATTGATACTGGATGCGCAGCATTTAAAGAATGCCGGCAAAGATGTATATATCATTGCCGATCCAAATCACAGCTTGGGTTTTCTGGTGATCGCTCATACTGAACCGGTAGGTTATACAGATCCTGGAAAAGCCTTGTGTGCACTTCAGCAGATCCGTCAGGAAATGGGTAAGCACATTGGTCTTTACCGGGTTGAGACTATAGAATGGCCTATTATCAACCAGTTAGAGCTTTTGAAATACCTTAAGAATAATGACATTACCGATTTTAACCCTTCGATGGTCGCGGAGTTCATTGATTGTAATTGTTGAACGTGGATGTGTCTGCCTTTAACATTAACGGCGGACATCATCCTTCAAATTTTTTTTACCTTTGTGAACAGTTAAAATTTTTCAAATATCCAGATGCAAATCAAAATAGTTTACCCCACAATGCTCTTCTTATTGGAGCCTGACATATAATATTCATGAGAAGCAACCTATCTTTAATAAGAATCTTTAAAACTTGTTGAGTTGCCAGCCGCAATGAGCTAAGGATTTGTGGGAGGACAAAAATTTCAATGAATAAAATACGACTCTTTGAATACCTCAGAGAACAAGAGCCAGAAAAGCTGATCGAACTTTTAGATACGGCTTTCGACACAATGAATACCAACCAACGCCATGATGTATTCGGAGGGATTAACATTAAAATCCCACCAGCAGATGTTGATGGTGAAAAGCTGCTGTCTGATATTGAAGAATTTAAAAAACGCTCCTTGGCCGGACACTATTATGCCCCCTTTGACATCAATTCAAAGAATTTTTCACACATCCCTGAGGAAACCGATGAGTGGTTTGATAAAATCGGTGACTATCTTGAAGATAGCTCCAGATTAACCGACCAGGGAGACCACAAATTGGCTGTCCAATGTTTCAAGATACTTCATGGGCTCATTGATAAAATGGAAGATGGTGATGAAATCGTTTTTGCCGATGAGTACGGCACATGGATGATTACCGGTGATGAGAAGCGGTTTGTGAAATCGTTTTTAATTTCCTTGTCTGCTGTATCGCATGCAGAGGATTATGTTGCCGGTGCAATTCCATTGATCAAACGTGACAGCTATGAAAGTTTCCATAACAAGGTTTATTCCACCGCATTGGCTGTGGCCACAGGTGATCAAAAAAAACTGCTCAAAACGGAAATTAAAAAACAGAAGATTAAAGTGCGGTAGAATTATTTTTAAGGAAAGAGAATGGAAGACCAGGAAAAAGATATCGCCTATGAACTTGCCAAGGAAATCCATCATAATTTATCTGGAAAAGAAGATGGAAAGGCCAATTTAGAACTACTGAACGGTATCGAACAGTTAAACAAAGAGGCGGACAACTATCTCAAAAAAATTGGTTCCTCAACTTTTTTAAAATATTTTGAAAAAGTGAAATCGACCGACAAACAAGATCTAATAGATCAAATTAAAAATAATTATTCTTCTATTACATCAAAAACCGATACCATTGCTGACTGTATAAAAAAAATATATCAGACTGATTTGAATCAGTTATTTGACCTATCTTATTATGGAAATGGGAATCCCGTTGTGGCCATATTACTGGCACTAATAATCGAAGCTGCTAAAACTGAAGGCAAGAACAATAAAATATCGGTTAAAAATAAAAAAGAAATTTTTGTGTTCATGGTAGCAAACGAGATGGAATCTCTATTGAAAAGATTAAAAACAAATCTTAAAAGTGACCAAATATTACGTTCTCATCCCGATGCCTTAATGAATTTATCTGAATACATGTACAGGCTTGGATATCTGTCAGGACTGTTGGACTCAGAACAAAAGTTACAAGCTTATCATCATGGTCTCACATCCCGAGACCATTATGTTACTGGAAAGGGCAAACATACTGACATCGAAAACAAATACAGGGAAAAAATTCGTTCCATTGTCCAAGATTATGTTAAGCGGTTATACAAGCAAGGATGTAAAAAAATGCATAATAAGGTTGCGGACGAAATCAGACAACCAGTTGTGGATTTTCTTGAACACAAAAACAGTGGCAAGAATTTTGATGAGGAAGACTTAGGCTTAGATGAAATATCCAAAAATATAATTGAAGTTTTGAAGGATCATCAAACCAGGCATCTAAAAAGTTGGTCGGATTTCTATGACGTGCTCAAGCTGAAACGGAAAAAGGATTTTTTCCGTGAAGCAGTCCGGTACGCATGTCCAGAGAAATACATTCGTGGAAGAAAAAGGTCTTGATAATCCTTATGTCCACCAAATAACCTACTGATAAAACATCCTGAACGAAACTTGACTTGACAGTGGTCGCATAAAACATTATTCTGAAAAATTAAATCTTTTCTTTCTCAATAGCAAAGCAACTCCATTTTCTAACAGAGACCCTTCTTTTAGATAAAATACTAAAAAATCACTTCCCCTCCTTCCCTATGGTTACGTGGATTCTATAAAAAAAATCTGCTTAAACATTAACAACCGGCTGAATACATAGAAAATTCAGCCATAACATCAATCAGGAGGAAAATGATTTATGTCACAAAACCCATTCTCTTCAGCACCTATTAAGCCTGAAGAGCATCAAACAGACCCAGTATGCCAAGCTGCCTATGATTTTGCGAAACTTGGCTACAGCCTAAGACACCAGAAGAAGTATGGGTATGCTATTATCTCAGAATCTGGAATAGACCTTATCTGTTATTTTAATAACGATAAAACCTATCGAGGCGTTCAATGCAGTAGTTGGATACTCGGTGAAATTTTCGAATGGGCTGATAATCGGGAGTTTATCGAATTTAGTTCGGCACACTATCCTGATTATGGCAACAATCAGGAGACCACTCACGGTGTAGCGATTTACATTCGAAAACCAGATATCGAAGAATTCAAAGAAGTCCTTTATCAAATTGTAGCAGAAGCCTATCGTCGTATAGATTTGTTGATAGATTATGGTGTTTCAGGGATTCTCCCTGATTGAGCATAAATAATAAATCGTACAGTTTAATACATCATGTCGGGCTTGATCATAAAATGGGCCGCTCATAAGAAAAACCGATCCAGAGCGTGATAAACAATTTGTAATTCAATCATTATTTTCAGATTCTAAAAAATAATGAACACAAAGCGGCCGAAGTTATGATCAGGCCCATCATGTCTGATCGAAAACCTGGAAGTTTTATCGAGTACAAGGCGGACGGAAATTTTAACCGCAGGCATATATGCAATATTCCGAGGATTAAAATTTCAACCTAACGAAGTAATCGGCAAAATTTCCAGGTTTCGGTCGGGCACTACCTAAGTACCGGGATAAAATTGGAGAATGTTTATCCAAAGCAATCCCCAATAGATAGAGACTGTAACAGGTAAAAATATATGCCCAGACACTTAATTGCCCCATTAATCCAATACAAGAGAGAGCTTGAAGAGGCGGCAAGTTTCGTTATTCCCACTACAGCGCGACCTCACTTAACCAATTACCAAATCATTATTGATTCGGTGATACCGTTGTGTGAGGCTAAAATTGAAAAATATATCAGACGATCTGTTAGATGTCATCAAAGACAAGGGTTTTAGCGATACGCCCACTCCAAATAGCAACCCACTGATAAACTATGATAACCCGGAACAAGCAAAGAGACTTATGTCCGGACATCTTGCCAAGATATTTATGGCGACACATAAAAAGAAATTACAAAAAGAAATTGAAAAATTAAAAGCTTTATGTAATTAATCACTACATGATAAAGTCAATTATTATAGCAAGATCCAGTAAGGATCGACACGATGTAAGTTGCAAATCTCAGATAAACGAGATCAAAGAGGAAGCCCTGCGAAGGAGAGAGCATATAGTCAAGGTTCTTGAATATCCAGGAGCCCGTCATTCAGAATACATGAATGATCCCTCCTTCCAGGACCTTATGGCTGAAGTAAAAAACCCCAAAGAACGAAAGTGGACTAAAATATGGTTTTACGATACTGCTCGTGTCTCAAGAAACAGATTCAAGGCCCAAGCTCTCAAGACTCTTTTTAAAAACAACGGCATCACTGTAGAATTTTTAAAACTCCCCTCTACTGGAATCGATAGCATAGATAATGTTATCGAAGGCATTTTAGAAACCTTTGACCAAATGCACTCTGACTTCAGCCGTTCAGGGGCAAAAAGAGGACAGAAACAAAATATTCTTTCAGGGTACAGGGCTGGAGGCAAAGCACCATATGGGTACCAACTAAAAAAGCACATCATCGGTGTTAACATAAACAAGGATGAAATTCATAAATCGACTTTAGAGCCGAACCCGGAGACTTTTCCTGTTGTTAAAGAATTTCTTGAAAGAAGAGCTAAAGGTGAAAGCCGCAAGTCAATAATGGCTGAATTCATGGAGCGGGAAATCCCCAGCCCAAATGGTGGGAGGTCCTGGTACAGTTCAGCTGGCAAATCAATTGAGGAGAATGTCATGGTCTACCAGGGACATCTTGTTTATAACCGCCATAACCCAAGAATAGATAAAGGGCAGTATAAAGGGGGAACCAAATGGAGGCCTAAAGAGGAGTGGGTTATACATGAGGATTGCCATGAAAGGTGCATATCAGATGAGATAGCAGAGAGCATTACCTCACAGCTTGACAAGAATAGAACTAAAAACACCAAGCCTGGTCCAAAGAAATACCTTCTCACCGATATTTTAGTCTGCGGTGAATGTGGTGGTCCAATGGTCGGCAACAGTGGTTTTTATGCATGCATGAACAAAATGCGTAAACGCGGCTCATGCAGCAATGGAAACATAAAAGCTGACTATTTGAATGCTGAAATACTGAAATACCTAAAAGAGACTCTGATCACAGAAGATTTTTATGACCATTTTATAAAAACGATCCAGCAGGAATACGAGGACTATAAAAAGAAGGCTTTTTCTGATCAGGGAAAGCATTTGAAACGGATCGCAGAGATTGAAGACCAGATAGACACCTTACTTGCACTGCTTACACGCGGGAAAATAAAACCTGAACACGTTGAAAGGTCCATAGAGCCACTTGAAAGAGAAAAAGAAGACCTTGAAATTAAAACACAGGATCTGGCAAACATAAACGAAATCCTCAATGTCAAAGTGGAATATTTTTCAGCAGAGGCCATAAGAGATCAGCTATCCCATTTCGATGAAATCATCTCAGAGGACAATATGGTTGAGTTGCGCTTGATGGTCAGAGACTTCATCCATAAAATTATTATTCATCCGAAAGATGATCCAAGCTCCAGAAAATGGCAAAGGCCCGTGAGTATCCAAGGATACATTAGAGCCTTAACGATGATAAAAGTGGCGTCCCCAAGGGGATTCGAACCCCTGTCGCAGGCGTGAAAGGCCTGTGTCCTGGACCGGGCTAGACGATGGGGACACTTAACTTTTAACACTCATTAAACTGGTGGGCCGTGCTGGGCTCGAA
>JBFXGD010000149.1:0-8978 GCA_050178385.1 Calditrichaceae bacterium | reverse complement strand
GCAAAACACCTTCATTTTTTCTAATTATTAACGAGTAAAATCCGCCACAAAAGGAATTAAGGCCAAATGTCTGGCGCGTTTGATTGCCAGCGCTAATTGTCTCTGATGCTTGGCACATGTACCCGAAGTGTGACGTGGTATTATTTTACCTTGTTCTGTCAGATAACGTAAAAGCAGACGTTCATCTTTGAAATCAATATAAATATCGCCAGCTTCGCAAAAATGACAAACCCGTTTTCTTTTCATCTTTACAATTTTGTTTGAATCTTTATTTCTCATTTTCACCCTCTGCTGGATTATTTTCACTCTCATTGATTACTTCTTTTACTTCTGCGTTTTCGGTTTTTTCCGGAGCAGCCGATTTTTCTACTTTTTCTACTTTTTCTACTTTTTCGGCTTCCCGGCGTTCAGCCTTCTGTTCCATAACTTTCAATTTGTTTTTATCAAAAATGTAAGTTAAATAACGAAGAACCTTGTCGTTGAAGTTATACTCACTTTGAAGGTCTTTTGGAATATTTCCATTTCCCTCAAATTCGATGGACACATAAAATCCATATTGTTTCTTCTGGATTTCATATGACATCCTCTTTTTACCCCATTTTTCAATCTTGCGAACGGTACCACTCTTCTCCTTAATAATATTGGAAAACCGTTCTACCGCAGAATCTATCTCCTTCGGCGGCACCAAACTATCCATTATAAAAATAGTTTCGTAAATTGCCATAAAACCTCCTTTGGTCTGACGATTCCATCCACTGTAGATGGAATAGGATTAATTGAACGTAATCTATCTAATTTATAAGAGCGGCGCAATAACCAACGCCACCACGGACATTAATTTTATCAAAATATTAAGTGAAGGCCCGGCTGTATCTTTAAACGGATCTCCCACCGTATCACCGACGACCGCCGCCTTGTGCGCATCTGAACCCTTACCGCCATAAGCTCCGCTTTCGATATATTTTTTTGCGTTATCCCAGGCGCCACCGGAATTTGCCATAAATATTGCCAATGAAACACCACTTACGGTGACACCGGCGAGAAGACCGCCAAGCATTTCCGCACCCCCAAAAAATCCAAACAGAACCGGTGTAAAAACCGCCAGCAATCCGGGCATTACCATTTTCTTTATGGCCGCTGCAGTGGAAATGTCAACGCATCTGGCGAAATCGGCATCCGCTTTACCTTCCATAAGCCCGGCGATTTCCTTGAACTGTCTGCGTACTTCCGCTATCATTTCATAAGCTGCTTCACCCACAGCCTTCATCGCGTAAGATGAGAACAGAAAAGGCAGCATCGCTCCGATAAACAACCCTGACATAACAGACGGAGAAGCAACGTTTATAGAATCAATTCCCGCCGTTGTCATAAACGCGCTAAATAAGGCAAGCGCAGTTAGAGCGGCGCTTCCTATCGCAAATCCTTTACCAATGGCTGCAGTAGTGTTTCCAACAGCATCAAGTTTATCAGTGCGTTGACGAACTTCTTTCTCAAGACCGGCCATCTCCGCGATTCCGCCTGCGTTATCCGCGATCGGACCGTATGCATCAACAGCTAATTGGATTCCGATTGTCGCGAGCATCCCAAGTGCCGCAATCGCTATTCCATAAAGTCCCGCTTCCGCAAAAGCTATCATGATGGCAAGAGCTATAACGATAACCGGCAGCGCTGTGCTGAGCATGCCTGTTGCCAGTCCTGAAATAATATTAGTTGCGCTTCCGGTGACGGAGGCCTCCGCGATCTTTTGCGCGGGTGTTCTCGATTCAGAAGTATAATATTCGGTCAGCATACCGATGGAAATTCCTCCAAGCAAACCTGATATCATGGCCCAGTAAATTCCCAGCGCATTGTCATCAATATATGCCTGTATGACAAAATAGGAAATAATCGCCATAAATATACCGGCTCCGAAAGTACCGATATTCAGCGCTGTCTGAGGATTACCCCCTTCTTTGGTTCTAACGAAAAAAGTTCCGATGATCGAAACAATAATCCCGATGCCTGCAAGCACCATCGGCATAATCACATGGTTAAGCGAAATAACCGCGCCAAGTACCATGGATCCAATGATTGCGCCAACATACGACTCAAAAAGGTCCGCGCCCATCCCGGCAACGTCACCGACATTATCACCGACATTATCAGCTATAACAGCCGGATTACGTGGATCATCTTCCGGTATTCCCGCCTCGACTTTTCCTACAAGATCCGCGCCAACATCAGCAGCTTTTGTGTAAATTCCACCACCCACACGGGCAAATAATGCTATAGAACTTGCTCCGAGAGAAAAACCGCTCAGGATTGGCATGACCTGATTTTGCAGAACTGTTAAAGATGATGTGTCATATAGCTGTGAATACAGCAAAAACAATCCGCCTAAACCCAGAAGTCCGAGCCCTACCACACTCATACCCATTACAGAACCCCCGGAAAAAGCGACCATCAGAGCTTCTGAGATGCTTTTTCGGGCTGCATTTGTTGTCCGGACATTCGCGACAGTCGCCACCCGCATTCCAAAGAATCCAGCAAGAGCGGAACTCACAGCGCCCACCACAAACGACAGAGCAACGAGCTGTGTTCCTTTCTGCAAATTGCCCGCAACCAGAGCTATAGCCACAACCAAAACAAAAATAGCCAAAACTTTATACTCTCTGGCAAGAAATGCCATCGCGCCATCGCGGATATTACTGGCAATTTTAGACATTTTTTCAGTGCCGCTATCTTGTTTGTTAACCCATAACGATTTCCAAAAAGCAAACATTAACGCCAGTATAGCAGTACCAATTGCAAACGAGACGTTGAGAGTTATATCCATACCTACCTCTTGATTAATTTGTATTGGCATCCAGGAAATTTCGATTATACGTATTCATTGCACGATCAATACCTTCATCAAGCCAGATTTTGATCCCATCATAAGCATGCTTCAAAACAAATTCCAGTTTTTGCTGTTCATCCTTGCTAAAACTTGAAAGAACAAAATCGATCGAGTCTTCAAAATCGCCACCTATCCCTATCCTCAGTCGGCCAAAATTCTGAGTTTCGAGACTGGCGACTATTGATTTGATACCATTATGACCGCCATCGCTTCCGGTGCGGCGAAACCTTAATGTTCCAAATTTCAGATGAAAATCATCATATACAACAAGAATCTCATCTTCCCGGACTGAAAAATACTCCATGACCTGCCTAACCGCGACCCCGCTGTTGTTCATAAATGTTGTGGGTTTTACGAGAAGTATTTCACGCCCGTTCAGGTCCAGTTCACAAAAATAATAATCCCCTTTGCCCGGGCGAAAGGGGATTATAAAATCTTTTTTTATATAATCTAAAAGGATAAATCCTATATTATGGCGGGTTGAACGATAGCGAATTCCGGGATTTCCTAAACCAAAAACTACCTCCACTGCCTTCTTTCTATTTACTTTTCAGAATCTTCATCTTCTTTAGCGCGGGCAGTAATTACTTCAGGTTCTGCGGATTCTTCTTCAACCTCTTCTTCTTCTTCTTCAACCTCTTCTGCTTTTGGTGCAGCTAAAATGCAAACCATATCTTCCAGATCATCAAAAATGGTCATATTCTCTACTTTAATATCCTTCACACGGAGAGCATCTCCGATCTCAAGATTACTGATATCCACCTTGATATAGTCAGGCATATTTTTCGGCAACACTTCAATATCCAGCTCATGTTTTACGGCATTAAAATTACCTCCGGCTTTCACTCCGGGAGCTTCTCCTTCAAAATGAAGGGGCACAGTCACTTTAAGAACCTGCCCTGCGGCAACTCTTAAAAAATCTACATGCAATACTTTTCCCGTAACAGGATGATATTGGATTTCTTTAATAACTGCCTGTTTTTCTTTGCCTGCAACTTCCAACTTTATAATTGAATAGTCTTTTTTTAGCATCAGCTCTAATTGATGCGCATCGATTGTAATCTGTGCAGGATCTTTATCCTGGCCGTATAAAATTGCCGGAACCTTCCCTTCTCTTCTCAATCCACGGGCAATTACTTTTTTATTTCCGCCGCGTTTTTCGGCATTTAGCATTATTTCCGACATTATTAACTCCTATATTTTTTACAAAAAAAATGCAAACCATCCAAGCCTGCATTCCCAAATTCATTCGCTGGGGTGGAAGGACTCGAACCTCCGAATGGCGGGACCAAAACCCGCTGCCTTACCACTTGGCTACACCCCAACTTCCATAAAAAGGAATAGATTTTGAATTTAAGATTTCAAATATGTGATGTCAAGATCAATATCAATTTTTTAACTTAAAAATTTTATTGACCTAACTCATTTATTATATATCTGAAGGTAATATTACTCTGAAGATTATTCTTAACCCAGCTTACGAATAAGTATTACATCGTTTTCCGTAAAATCATCAATTAAAAATCCGCAGTTTTTCAGCATTTTTATACTCGGTATATTATAACGGTTCACATGGCAGTAGACCGAATCAAATACACCTCTTAACTTATTGAGCAGCATGCTCAGCGCCAGAGTGCCTATCCCTTTACTTCGATTTTCTCCTACCACCATCAGAATCTGCGCCTGCTTGCGATCCTGATCTTTCTCTTCGGTAAATACTTTTATATCACCTACTAATTTATCTTCATTATAAATTTCAAAATACTTTTTATAGACCGGCTTAACCGGGTCATTTTTTACCTGATCGTGATAGCTTATAAATTTTTTTATCTGCGGATCATCAAGCCATTTTTTCCGCACCGCATTAAAATCTATCTGATCAAGTTCTATTAGTTTAATATCCATATTACACATCCGGCTTCGATGTAAAATTAAATTATTCTTCCATAATATGATTATCGGTAAAACTTTATAAAATTATAGAATTTTTTTCATTATTTCAATAGTTCTATCTCTGAAAAACGTTAATTATTATGATCTTCCAAATACTCTAAAAGCCTATCATCAGCGATAAGCGGTGCGTATTTCCAAGATCATAATCATAAGGTACAAACGCGTAATCAAATCTGAATTTCTCATACTTCACACCGATTCCTGCCGAAAAATGCGTATCATTATTCCCTGTCATCAAACCGGAGCGTAAGGATAAATAGTCTTTTATATCAAATTCCGCCCCAATCCGAAAGTAGGTGCTTTCATCGATTATGTGTTCTATGTCCGCGGTAATTAAGGGCTTTCTTTCCATAATCTTGACCGGAAGTTTATATGCAAAACCATTCCGTAATATCACCGGAAGCGCAGTGGCTTCCCTGTCCAACTCTGACATTCTGCCGATGTTGCGAATGGTAATCCCCAAATCCAAATCACTTAATATTTCCCTTTTCTGAACACCCAGATCTATAGCCCATCCCGGCGCGGAATAAAGATAGTATTCTTCATATAAATATTTGACTGTTATGCCGGTAAGCCAGTCCCCAAAAAACGCGGTCGCGTAACTGACAGCGGCGCTGATATTGACAGCATCCACATTGCCGTCCGGTTCGTTATTTGGTACACTACCCCTAATTTCAATCCCGGGAATCGTCATGAGATTGACCGAAACCCCAAAATTATGTCTGTCTTTTTTAAAATTAATCGCAGCAAATTGCTGAGTAATATCAAGAAGCCATTGATTGTGCATCACGATCAATGATGAGCCATCAGCCGCCGCTAAACCGGCGGGATTCCAGAATGCCGCTCCCGCGTCGGAAGCCACAGCCGTAAAGGCTCCGCCCATTCCCGCGGCCCGGGCGTCAACATCCAGTTTAAGAAACGCCATCCCGTTGACGCCTGCATCTCCTGCTCTCAATCCGCCTGAAAAACTCACAATCATAATTAAAATTGTTAATCGTTTTTTCATATTATTTTCCACATATTTATTATCTGATATAAATCTGCCATGAAAAAATATGGCTGCTGCCCTCATCGATAACACTCGGAACAAATGCATAATCCAGATGTGACAAGAACCGGCTGAGTTTGAAATCCATACCTAGTCCCATTTCCAGCTGATCACCGTTCAAACCGAGTCTCAAGGCCAGATTTTCCCCCTGGAGCGCCTCAAATCCGATGTGGTGATCATATGCGCCCTTGTCACTCCATTCAAAATCATACAGAGCGCGGAGCCATGGATATGGCGTGATATAACCAATGCCGATTCGATATGTGACCGGAAAATAATCGATTGTTGTCCCGCCACGCTCAAAAATATCTTCGGTATTTGCTTCCAGTTTTGAACCTACATCTTTCACTACCGCCGCTATTGTAAATTTTTCATTATACCGGTACACCGCCCCAAAATCGCCGCCCGCTCCTTTTGAAGAATAATCAAAAGAGTCGGTACCGTCATTTATATATTCAAGCAATAATTTTAGTGACACTCCGATTGATAATTTTGATCCGAACTTTCTGCCAAAGGTGAAATAAACGGCATTTGCTGAATGATTTATTTCCCCTGTATTCTGACCGATACTGTTATATGATGAAAGATTATCTACCCCGCTCTCAATCCAGCCAATAGAAAACCCTGCTCCCGGCGGAACTTTCATGCTGAACCCAACATATTGGTAACGACGGTCCTGAGATAAAAAACTGTAGGAGAGCGAAACTACCTTATCCTCAATCATCCCGACCAGCGCCGGATTATAAAAAAATGAAAATCCGTTCGGCTTATCCGCCGCGCCGGCATCCCCAAGAGAAATTGATCGCGCGCCAAGTCCCATTCTCAGAAATGATCCCGCGTATCCTCCGTTCTCGTCCGCCATTCCGGATGAACACATAAGAAGAATGAATGTGATCAGAACTGCAAATTTTTTCATCATTAAAATTTCCGCCTTAATTTATCACAACCAGTTTTCCCCAGGACACCTTCCCACCGATTTTTGCCCGGAAGAAATACACTCCGCTGGCGACAATTTCCCCGTCATTGTCCCTTCCATCCCATTTTGTGCTGCGGTCGGAATCATTCGTTGAAATATAAGATTGATTATCCCTTATTGTTACGACTTCTTCCATCGCGAAATTATATACTTTTATTTCCACATCGATTGTTTCCGTGATGTCGTACTGAAAACGGATATAGCCATTTCTTGCCGGAGAAAATGGCGAAGGATAGGCATATACTTCCGGGTCCTTTCGTGTTTTTGTTGATACAAAAGACCGAACGACCTTCCATGTATTGCCATTGTCGGCGGTTACCGCAATTCCATCCGCGCTGCCCAGCCAAAGCCTTGTTACGGAATCTGATTTCTGCACCGCTACCGAATAATATTCATCCAAGAGTATTTCCTCGCCTGTACTGGTATCTCTGACCGGTGGGGCTACATACCATGAATACCCGTCATCTTCAGATATAAACAATCCCTCATCCGCAGCTACATAAATACGGGGTCCGTCAAACGCAAAATTGTGAGCAAATATCCCCGGAAGCATGACATCCCAGGATAATCCGCCGTTTGATGTCTTGCTGACCGCTCTTACTTCACTCGTGGGATCTGACTCAATGGTCGCCGCCCAGATTGTGTTATTAAATTCCTGATGCGCCAGCGCGACTACAAAATTTCCGGATATGGGATTTTCCTGGTTTTCATGTGTAAATACCTGCCATGTTTCTCCTCCATCCGCACTTTTTCCGATACCGCCGGCAGTTCCAACCCATAAATTACCATTTTCCGTGATTACAGAGAAAGCCAGATGAATAACATTATCATTTGCCGCCCTGAACGGCTGACCGTCAATGGTTCTGACTGTCCAGGTATTCCCCATGTCTGCTGATTTTCTCAATCCGCCCGCCCAACTCGTAATCCACACCACCGAATCCAGAGCGGCAATATCATAAGTGACATTATAAATAGGAGTCGTGGTGGGACTGTATTCTGTGAGATCCACCGGATCAACCGGCTGCGGAATATTTGTCCAGGTATTCCCGCCGTTCCTCGTATAACTCAAACCACCGCCCGCAGGCAGGTCTTCTCCCTGAGCGGCCGTATCAAACGCGGTTGAAATCCAAAAAGTGGAGTCATTGGTGAAAGCCATTGCAGCGACACCACCCTTGGAAATATATTGCTTGCTTGAATAAGCCCGCCAATAATTCCCAAAATCATGGCTTATACTAAGTCCATAACCCGTCGCGGCAATGATTGTTGAATCATTTGCTACCAGATCAACTATTCCGTTTCCATAAAGATAGCCGTTAAAAACATTTTCAGGATCATCCGAAATCTGATAGGTCTTTTTATAAATCCCCTGCGCCAACAGGAAACTTGTCAGGAGAAAAAGCAGGATAACCGATTTCATCTCTTCCTTTCGCTCAAAAATTATTCCAAACAGATAATGATCTGATTAATAAACCATCAGAGAATCAATACTTTCAGGACTGAGCTGTCCCACTCTGTCCCGGGAGTTGAAGTGCAATTTATACAATCCTTGTTGATTACTGCTCTCCAGCTGGATTATCAGTGAATAGATGCCGTCTCCCGCCTGGTCATCTCCGTAAATTCCGCTGCCGTTATCTTTTAGTTCAAATTTAGCTCCGCCGCCGCTGTATGTGCCGTCCGGCTTTTCCATTCTGAAGTAAACGGAATCGATATCGCTAAGACCCTGCGGATCATCTGCCAGGGCCTGAATCTGTATTTTTTCCTTGCCGCTGGGGCCTGTGGGAAGTTTCACGGAATCAGGCAATTCTGTTTCATAGATAATCCCATTTTTGTTTTCCAGAAAAATAAGCCTGCTAACAGACGCGCTTTTTTCGTCAAATTCATCATTTGCGATAAATTCCAGATTGTAAAGACCCTTTTTCGATGCTGAAAAAGATGAATCCATCCTGAATGAAAATATTGAATCAGCCGCCGTTACATCACCATGCGCTGAAAAATTGCCGTCATTGTACATGGCAAGCGTGCTGAGTACAAAAGTGTTCTCCGCGTCTTTTATATTAAAATATACGCTCCCGGCTGAAGGCGCGCCTATGCTGTCCACGGCCGTGACATACAAATATTCTGCA
>JBFXGD010000148.1:0-8997 GCA_050178385.1 Calditrichaceae bacterium | reverse complement strand
CTCATTTTTCACATAATCATAACGATAACTCAGATCAATATCCGCTCTATCCATAAAATCCGAACCGGTTGGCGATTGAAATTTTATGACAGAAACAAAGCCGTGTTTACGGTTATTCAGAAGAGCCGATTCGAGGCCGAGCTGAAATTCATCAAAATCATATCTGCCGTCCAGATAATCTAATTCATTGTACTCATACTGATACGCTGCCAGTACCTGAAACCGATCAATCTTTTTTGATTTCTCAATCCCAAAATTCAAAGACCTGTTCTTAAACTGACGGTCAAGAAATCCTCTCTGAGCGGCGATGATCTGACTGATGTCATACCATTGATACGAGCCGGTCAGATTTAAATCATGAACTACCGCGATGTGACCCGTGTACCTTATTGTGAAAAGCTGATTCAAATTTGACAGTGATTCTTCATATCGGGTATTCTCGTAATCCTGGCTGGTACGAAAATACATTATGCTTAAATTCTGCTCGGTATCAGTTTTCTTGCCGCCGTTAAAATCATAGACTGCATTGGCGGAATGATAATACAGACTGTTCCGCAGATATTCTCCGGAAAGAGATGAGTCGGCATACTCCCTTTTTGCGGCGCCTTGCTTGTAACTGTATGATAAATTCAGTTTTTTAAAAAAATTATGATTTAACAATAAACTCCAGTCACCAGAAGCATAGGTGCCAAACTTTTGCTGAAACCGTACGGTATAGTTTCTGTATGTTTTAGGGACGATATTAATAACTCCGGAAAACGCTTCAGGCCCGTAGATGGCTGTATTGCTTCCCCTGATGATTTCAAAATGTTCAATATCTTCCAAATTTATTAATGATAAATCAAACACATTGTCAAAGTTGCTGTTCATTTTGATGCCGTTATACAGGATAATGACATCATCGGCATTTCCGCCCCGTATCGCCACTGTTTTTTTACCATTCAGCTCTTCTTCAACCTGCATATTCTGTTCGGTTCGAAGAAGATCACCGGCATCAGTATATCCCTGGACATCAAATCTTTTGGCTTCAATTACTGAATACGGCTGGGGCAGATCCTTCATGATTCCGATATTGTATTTTTCAGCTTCAACGAGGATATTACGCGCCTGTATGATTCTCGGCAGAAGGTAAAAATCTGTCGATATCAAAGCTTCGGATAGTGGCATCTTTAGAGAATCAAACGCTACATGCTTAAAAACAATAAGTTCGTCGCCCTGCAATTCACTGATATCAAGAAGAAATTCACCTCCAAAATCAGACGTGGTGCCAATACCGGTGTTTTCGATATAAATATTTACATCCGGGATTTCATTGTAGGTGTTGGCGTGACGAACCTTGCCTTTGATGATTGATTCACCGGCGATTAAAATGGAACAGGTTGATAAAACGAAGACTATCAGGAATTGACGATTAAATCGAATCATAATTCATCTCGCTCTGATTAATTCAGCGACGGAAATTTTCCGTTTCCGTCATTAAAGCTGTTACATCAGTCCCTGAATCGTATGGTATAATGATTTACCGGAAACGTTTTCTGTTTCCGGAAATCTATAAATCAGATTTGTTCAGTGTGGATTGGGTAGTTCCTTATTTTTATAAACGTAACATATTTGAAAAATATTCAATTTTATATTTTTTATTCATCCCGGGATTTTTATTTGATGAAAACCGGTAGAAAATTACGCTACATTTCATCTTCAGAGCCCGGGGAATTAACCAACGGTATATTGCGGGATTTATTCATCTAAAATTAAATTGTCAGGACGCCGGTTTTTGAAGTTCCAATGCCCAGTCAAATATAATATCTACCTGCTGTTCAATGGTTAGACCCGATGTATCCAGATCTTTGGCATCATCCGCTCTTCTCAGCGGTGACTGATCTCTTGTACTGTCAAGTCTGTCGCGGCGGGATATATCTTTTCTGACCTCCTCCGCGTCAACCGGAGCCCCTTTGTCCATGAGCTCTTTCACCCTGCGGTTCGCGCGGGCTTCAATTGAAGCTATCATAAAAATTTTAAGATCAGCATCCGGCAGGACTACCGTACCAATGTCCCTGCCGTCCATAATAACTCCCCCCTCACCGGCAAGTTCACGCTGCTGCTCAACCATAACCCGTCTGACACCGGCATAGGACGAAACCGCGCTTATTGCTTTATCAATCTTCGGAGATCTCAGTAGATACGTAACATCCTTTTCATCTAAAAAAGTATGCTGCCCATCATCTGCCAGGGCAATCGTCACACGGCTATTACTGACAATCCGCTCAACAGTATTTTCGTCATTAATATCAATATTCTGTTCAAGAACAGCTAAAGTAGCCGCGCGGTACATGGCACCCGTATCGATATATATATAGCCCAGCTTCTTTGCCAGAAGCCGGGCTGTTGTGCTTTTACCGGACGCTGCCGGTCCGTCAATTGCAATTGTAATCCGCTTCGCCATCTATTCCTTCATTCTGTGGCCCAATTCTTCATCGAGGAAAAGCCAGCCAATTATTTTTCCGGGTTCAATTTGTTCAGATTCCATCCAGTATTCACGATCGCGATCATATTCAGAACTGGTATCATCCACAGGAACCGACTGGATCTCCTCATAAATTTTCTTGAAGCGCTCGATCCAAATTTGAAAATTCTTCTCGCGCAGGTCAATCCAGCCTTCAGTAGTCCATTTTTCTATATTTTCTTCCGTGACATCAAGTTCGTTGCTGCCTCTGTAGGCCGGAATTTTCATTTCCGGGCCTCGTAAAAATGTCTTTCCGTCGCTCATCAGAATGGGAATACCGATGGAGAGAATCTCAGACCGCAGGGATTGATCATCTCTGATCAGCTTTTCCACACTAGCCGCAAGATCTTTTGGTGATGCTTTTATTGCGGCTGCCATTGTACCTTTACAGCGTTTTAGAAGATATGCTTCGTATAATAACTTGCTGAGTTTGGGAGGTCCAAGTAACTCAAAGGCCACGCTGTCTGATTTATGCTCATTCTGCAGCCGCTCCATTTTCTGCAGGGCGCTGCTCCTAAGATAACCGGCGCGGTAAGTCGGGCCCATTGTCGCATTGTCCAGCGCATTGATTATATCGTGTCCCGTATTTCCGCCTATAATTTCATAGATGACATTGTTGGCAATCTCTTCGGGAGTGACAAATTCCATCTGTCCCCTTGAAGTAATTGCGGTGAATTCCTCTAAGCTGAATATTCCGTTTTCACCCGTGTCTATAAACACTTTTTTAAGAGTATCTCCCATATCCTTCCATGGGCCGTCATCCATACAGATAGAAATCTGACCGGTAAGCTTGAGGCCTTCTTCAGGTTTGCAATCATACAATTTTACTGATTTTCCGCGTTTTTTTATCTCTCCGTACTGGATTTTTTTCCAGGCAATCGCCGCCGTTGGCTTGATTTCCTTAGTGATCGGCCCATCGGGTGTGCGAGCCATCAGCCATAACAGCAGAGTATGGGCTCCGGCGATAGCCGATTTGCTTAGCAGCATTCTGGAAGGTTTTTCTTCACTATGTGTATAAGGAATATTCAACCCCATACCGCCTGTACCGCTTGTTCCGATTTTGACGTAAACTTTCGTTTTTGCTTTTCTCATGGCTTCATAAATAATCTGGATATGCCGGATCAACTGAGGAACATACTGCGTAATCAACAATTTCTCGATGGTTGGAACCATGCCGTCTTGTTCAGATTTGATTTTAAAATTATTAATGGCCTTACGAACTTCTATCCCGCTCCGGAAAATATCCTGATATGCCAGAGCCGTTGCGGAATTAACGCAATCAATAACAATTTCCGGCTTATGTTTTAAGATGACACTGTACAGATAGGATTCATTTAAGGTTTCATTTGTTAAATCAGAGAGCACATCGTTCATGACTATTTCACGATTTTCTGCATCTTCCAATATTTGATCTCTGCTAAGATCCTTGATGCTGTTCCGGACAAAGATGTTACCCCATTCCGCGAGCGCTTTAATTTTAGGAGACAGTTTTTTAACCGTATCAACCGCATCTTCCGCCTGCCATTTTTCAAGCGAGAGAATAACGATCTCTTCTGCTTCCTGCTGGATAAGTCTTTTACAAACAGCGAGACCAACGAGCCCCCAACCGCCTAACACCAGAACTTTTTTTCCTTTAATCTCCATAACCCACCTCATCTTTTAGAAGTCTAATTTCCTTTTCGTCCAAATAGCGCCATTCCCCTTGACGCAGGCCCTTTGACGTAATTCCGGCGAACGAAACGCGATCTAATTCTTCCACAGAGTACCCATAAAGAGCGAACATCTTACGGATCTGGCGGTTTCGTCCTTCTTTTAATTCTATTTCAAGGTAGCTTTGATTATCCATGATACGAAGCTCATTAATAACACATGGCTGTGTCATTTTCTCTTCCAGCATGACTCCGTTTCTCAGATGGTGCAGATCGATCGGTTTGATTTTTTTGTTTAGAAGAGCACGGTACACTTTTGTGACTTTGTAATTTGGGTGGATCAGTCTGTTGGTCAGATCTCCGTCATCAGTGAGAAGCAATACCCCTGTAGTATCATAATCCAGGCGTCCGACCGGGTAAATCCGTTCTTCCACAGGCACCAGATCCACGACCGTCTGCCGTTCGAATTCGTCATCAGCGGAAGCAACCACACCGGTGGGTTTATTTAGCAAAATGTAAACATATTGTGCTTTTGGCTTTACAGGTTTACCATTGAATTCAATTGTATCATTATTTTCATCAATTACCGCGCCCAAAGTGTCGACAACCTGACCGTTAACCTTAATCTGACCCGCTTTTATAAGATTATCACATTTGCGACGTGATGCTACACCTGCATTTGATAAATATTTATTCAGTCTCATCGTTTTCCGTTTCAGTTTCCGCATCATCATCCGGAAGATGCGTATGTGTTTCTGTTTTTTTTAATTCAGGATCATCAGAAAAATTTATCCGTTCCTGCTTATCATCATTTTTATTACCATTTTGATCAGGAGCCTCCTGTTTATCAGAATTTCCTTCAGCCATACTCCGTATGCCTAACATTTCAGGCAGCATTTGTTCGAGCGCCACCTGGTCCAGGCTCTCAAGGAATTTATCATCGCTTTTCAGGAGTTCATCTATTTCCTTTAATTTGGGAAGATCAGTTATATTTTTTAATCCCATATATTCCAGGAAGTACTTTGTCGTTCCGTAAAGCAGTGGATTTCCCGGAGCTTTTTGCCGGCCCTTTACCGTAATCAGGTTCCTTTCAACAAGTGTACGGACAACACCATCCACATTCACACCCCTAATGCTCTCCATTTCCTGTTTTGTAATAGGCTGTTTGTAAGCAATAATTGCAAGCGTTTCAAGACCTTTTTGAGTGAGTCTGGAAGCCGAGCGGCTTTTATAAAGCTGCGCGATCCAGGTTGAATACTCCTCCCGTGTCACAATCTGGTATCCTTCAGCCACTTCTATAATTTGTAGTGGTGAGCGGGAATCTTCGTGTTTCTGATTTATTTCACCGATTAACTTTTTGATATCTTTTTCACCGTAATCCGGAAGAATTTCTTTGATCTTTCGGGCGGGGATCGGCTGATCACTTGCAAAAATCAGCGCTTCAATAATTTGTTTGTCTTCTACGACCATTTTTTTCCTGCTACGTTATGCGGCTTCTGATTTTGTCTGAATTCTGATATCATCGAACACATCGGACTGCCGCACGGATATTTTTCCACTCCGAATTAAATCCAGCAGAGCCATAAATGTGACGATTAGAACAATTTTTTCACGGATTTCTTTCATTATATCCTGGAAAAGTAAAACCTTTACCCTTCCGGCTCTCTCGAGAATATATTCAGATTGCTGTTCTACCGTGACCTCTATTTTTCTGACCTCATGATATTGAACTTTAGGCATGCTGTCCATGGCCTTTTTAAAGGCAAGTATCAGATCAAACAATGTTACATTTTCGAGATACTGTTCATCTGAAATTTCTTCTGTTCTCGGAAGATACTTGAAATACTGGCGGCTGTACAGAAGCCGGCGTTTTTCCTCAAGTTCCTCCATATCAAGGGCAGCTTCTTTAAACCTTTTGTATTCAATGAGTTTTTCTACAAGTTCGGTGCGGGGATCCTCTAACTCATCATCAGAATCTCCAAATTGCTGTGGAAGGAGCATCCGCGCTTTTATATGCATCAAAATAGCCACCATCTCGATAAAATCACCGGCAACATCAAGATCCATCACATTTATCACTTCAAGGTATTCCAGGAATTGATCCGTGATTGAAGCGATTGGTATGTCATAGATGTCCACTTCGTTCTTCCGTATCAGAAAAAGCAATAGATCGAAAGGTCCTTCAAAAACATCTATTTTTACACGATATCCCATTAATCTTAACCCGAGTAAGTATTGTCTTTAATTTTTATCCGGAACATAGATATCATGATCCGATCGCCTGAAAACCAATTGCATTTCGTATTTCCCCAAGGAAAGGAATACTTATCTCACGTGCTTTTTCCGCGCCTTCCCGTAAAACCTGCTCTATAAAATCCGGTGTTTTTATCAGTTCGTAATAACGTTCTCTCGGTTCTGAAAGCTGCGCGTTGATGTATTCAAAAAGTATCTGTTTCATTTCACCCCATGCAATACCATCTTCATACTGTTTACGCATCGCTTCTGTCTCTTCTTTTGTCGCGAAAGCGCGGTAAATCTCAAACAGGGTTGATGTTTCAGGATCTTTTGGTTCACCCGGCTCCTGAGAATTTGTTTTGATCTTCATTATCAGTTTCCGAAGCTTTTTCTCCGGTTCAAACAGAGGGATTGTATTATCATAACTTTTACTCATTTTTCTGCCGTCAAGTCCGGACAAAATAGCGGTGTTTTCGTCTGTTACCGCGTTCGGAAGCACAAAATGTTCACCGTAATAATGGTTGAACCTGGCTGCAATATCCCTGGTCATTTCAATGTGCTGTATCTGATCCTTGCCTACAGGTACCTTGGCCGCCTTAAACATCAGAATATCTGCCGCCATGAGTATCGGATAATTGAACAGTCCCATCGTTATACCGTGATCCGGATCCTTTGAGCCATTTAATTCATTATCGGCGACAGCAGCCTTATAAGCATGCGCCCTGTTCATCAATCCTTTGGCGGTCATGCATGTTAATATCCATGTAAGTTCCATAATCTCCGGAATGTCCGATTGTCTGTAAAATACGGATGTATTTGTATCCAGACCGAGCGCGAGCCATGTTGCCGCGATTTCCAGGCTTGATTGTTTCAGGCGTTGGGGTTCACGGTTTTTTATCAAAGCATGATAGTCGGCCAGAAAATAAAAGGATGATACATGCGGATCATGGCTTGCCATAATCGCGGGCCTTATGGCTCCAACATAATTCCCGAGATGCGGTGTCCCCGTGGTGGTAATACCCGTCAGGATAGTTTCTTTGTTCATTCCGGTTTCCTGTCATTTTAGAAATCCGATTCAAATCTGAATCGGGAATAATTATGCTTATTTATTTATCCGTTCAAATTAAATTTCACCGGTATCAGAAAATCACAATTTTTACCCGGTAAAAGCAATACGTTATCTGAGAATCTAATTTACAAAAACAAGATTAGTCTATCAAACAAAGTTTTTAAACTTTTGTTTTAATTTAAAAACATATAAGGTTTCCAGGCGGGAGGAATTTTTCCGGTCAGATATTGCAGAAAAAACAACTGGCTCGGTTTACCGGGGACCTTCAGAAGACTCATTCCGGCCTGCTCCGGTGTACGGTTGCCCTTTTTTGTATTGCACTTGAGACACGCGCAGACAAGATTTTCCCAGGAATCATCCCCACTGTAACTTTTCGGAATGACATGATCAATGGTCATCGGCTGGCTGTTCTTACCGCAATACTGGCAGATATTATGATCCCTTCTCAGAATATTTTTTCTATTCATGACAATCCGTTTATACGGTTTACGCACATAATGATTGAGACGTATTACACTCGGAAACGGCATGCTCATGGAAACTGAATGAACGGCTATATTGCAATGCTCCAGCAATTGCGCCTTGGAGAGATAAATCAAAACAATCGCTTTCTTTGCGTTACATACAAGAAGCGGTTCATAATTCTGGTTGAGCACAAGAACGTGTCTGTTTAACGTCATCCTTTACCTCAGGATATTTTCTCGATTTGCTTTTCAATCCAAATAAGTGCGAATTTCTCTGAAAGCGTCAAGCAGTGACCGGTCGAAGAGAGGATCGGCTGCATCTAAGGAATTAATTCGCACCATACCTCTTACATGGATAATTTTACCCGGAGCAGCGCAGATGCCCACATGGGATATCTTATTATCCTTTTCAGAAAAAAAGTAAAGATCCCCGGGTTCGCCATGAAGCGGATCAGTGGAAACCGCGCGCGCGTCATCAAATTGCATCCATGCATCCCTGCGCAGACTAATTCCGGACATTTTATAAACCCATTGAGTAAAGCCGGAACAATCAAAACCTTTCGGCGTTTTTCCACCCCAAAAATATGGTATTCCTATTATTTTTTTTGCCGTTCTGATCAGATCCCCTCGTTCATTCGACGGCATATCATCAAAAAATGATTTTTTGATCCATCCTGTCTGACCATCCGGAAAAACTGACTGATACCAATGGCTGTTATCTCCAATAACCGGAATACGAACTCCGGAAGTCGCATCACGGACCATGGCAGAGTCATCATCCGGCTTCGAATAGAAATATACAAGAGGCGCCGTGATCATCTTAAATTCAAAGTCCGGATTTCGATCCGGTTCCGTCACCTGAAAATCATTGATCCAGCCGCCGTACCCATCTTCCGCGATAACCCGTATAAAATGGTTTTCACGCTCCAAACAGCGGAGTTGTTCCCATAACACGGCCTGAGAAACCACTTCACTGCGGAATGCGGGGTTTTTATAAATATTGGCGACTCCTGTATTTACATATGAAAACATCCGTTTTCTCCATCAGGCTTAGTATGGATTTAATTTAAAAAGAAC
>JBFXGD010000147.1:0-9097 GCA_050178385.1 Calditrichaceae bacterium | reverse complement strand
GATTTAATTTTAGCATTAATTAGGGAGAAACTAGATTATGGGATTGATCAGTCTAGCCACATTTATTCCGTTGCTTGGCGCTTTGATAATTATTTTCTTACCCAAGAAGCAATTGTTGGCGATTAAAATTATTTCGGTTGTAGCAACGTTTATCCCGCTTGCTATTACCACGTATATGTGGACTCAATTCAATTACGGAGCTGCAGGAATAAACAATGAGAGTCAGTTTCAGTTTGTAGAGCATTTTAGCTGGATATCAGCCTATAACATCGAATATTTTGTTGGTATAGACGGGCTGAGTTTCCCGATGGTCTGGCTGACGACTCTGTTAAGTTTTATTGCGATTTTTGCGTCATGGAATATTTCCAAAGCGCAAAAAGGTTATTTCAGCCTGTTCCTTTTACTTGTAACCGGCATGATGGGTGTATTTGTCGCGCTTGATTTCTTCCTGTTCTATATATTTTGGGAAGTTATGCTTCTTCCGATGTACTTCCTCATTGGTATATGGGGTGGTCCGAGACGTGAATACGCGGCAATTAAGTTCTTCCTTTATACTCTCTTCGGCTCGGTTTTGATGTTGCTCGTAATGCTTGCTCTTTACTTTAATGTTTCTGATCCCGTAACCGGCGGTCATACATTTAATATGCTTCACATGATGGATCAGAGCAATCATTCCAGCTGGATGCAGATGTTTGATGTACGTTTATGGCTGTATATCGCTCTGTTCATCGGTTTCGCCATTAAAGTACCGGTATTCCCATTCCACACATGGCTTCCTGATGCTCACGTTGAAGCGCCAACCGCCATCAGTGTTATTCTTGCCGGTATTTTATTAAAGATGGGAACGTACGGATTGCTTCGTATCAGTTATCCGATCTACCCGGATATCGCCAAATACACCGCTTACGGGCTTGCCGTTCTTGGTGTCATCAATATTCTATACGGCGCTTTTGTGGCAATGGCCCAAAAAGATTTGAAAAAACTCGTTGCCTACTCCAGTGTTTCCCATATGGGATTTGTATTACTTGGAATGTCGGTTTTCACAGACGCCGGGATCAACGGCGCCGTTTTTCAGATGTTCAGTCACGGTATGATCACCGCCATGCTCTTCCTTTTGGTGGGTGTTATTTATGACCGCGCTCATCACCGTGATATCGAAGGATTCGGTGGTTTGGGTGTGAGTATGCCTGTTTATACCGGAGTCGCCAGTCTTGCATTTTTCGCAGCTCTTGGTTTGCCGGGTATGAGCGGTTTTATCGCCGAGGCCATGGTATTCATCGGAGCCTTCACTGTCTACCGTACTTTAACAATACTTGCCGCATTCGGTATTATTGTTACAGCCGGATATATTTTATGGACAGTACAGCGTGTATTTCTTGGAAAATTAAATCCGAAATACGAAAAAATAGAGGACATAAACAAGCGTGAACTTTTCACTCTCATTCCGCTCGGAGTATTAACAATATTTTTAGGTGTATATCCGATGCCGGTTCTGAACCTGATGAAAACATCGTTAAATTATCTGATCGCTCTAATACCATAAACGAGAAGGCATGGAAATAATGGATAATATCAGTAGTTTACAATACTTTATCCCTGAATTGTTCCTGACAGCGGCAATTATGGTAATTATTATCGCCGATTTGATCCTGAAGGGCGAAAAGAAAATTATCACGGCGTATCTTTCTGTTACGGCACTGGTTGTCACTATATTTTTGTCGTTCCAACAATATGAATACGCTGCAGGATCATTATTTCAGGGTATGATTGTACTGGATTCTCTTGCAGTATTTTTCAAAATAATTACCGCATTCTCGACTATAATTGTCATCTTTTTTTCGATTCCGTCATTTAGGTCAAGATCAGAGTATTATATTCTTCTTCTGATTGTAACTGTCGGAATGTTTGTGATGGCTTCCGTCAATGATCTTTTAATGATCATCCTCGCGATGGAAATAGTCGGAATTATATCATATGTTCTTGCCGGATTTAATAAGAAAGACATTAAATCCAACGAAGCTTCACTTAAGTATGTGCTTTACGGCGCTGCCAGTACCGGAATTATGGCCTTCGGTTTTTCTTATATCTACGGCATTACCGGTCATACAAACCTGTATGAAATTCAGCAGTCGATCATTGCCAACCAGCAAAACGCCATGACCATGTTTATTGCCGTGGTGTTTGTAATGGGCGGACTAGGTTATAAAATAGCAATAGTGCCGTTTCATTTCTGGCTGCCGGATGTTTACGAAGGAGCGCCGACGCCAATTACCGCTTTTTTCTCCGTCGGACCCAAGGCAGCCGGTATGGCCGTCATGATTCGTTTTCTGACGACGGTTATTGCGCATCCTTTTGATTCTGCCGGTACCGACTTCATTCAGAATCTTCAGATACACGCGCCAATGATTCTTGCTATTCTGGCCGTCCTGACTATGACTCTCGGAAATTTTTCCGCGCTCCAGCAGAAGAATATTAAACGAATGATGGCCTACTCTTCCATCGCGCATGCCGGTTATATGCTTATGGCTTTTGTTGTCTTTAATATGCAGGGTTATGAAGCCGTATTATTTTACCTGGTTGTGTATCTGTTTATGAATTTCGGCGCCTTCTGGGTGATCGAAAGCATGACGCCAAAATTAGGGAGCGAAGATATAAGCGCCTACACGGGTCTTGGTTACCGGGCTCCGTATATGGCTGTTGCGATGGCAGTATTCATGTTTTCATTAACCGGTCTTCCGCCTCTCGCGGGTTTTGTAGGGAAATTCTTCCTGTTCGCCGCGGTCGTAAACGCGGAATGGTACATTCTGGCTGTACTCGGTGTGCTGAACAGCGTCGTGTCACTTTATTACTACGCCTATGTGGTGAAGGTAATGTTCCTTAATAATGTGGAAGATGAATCCCCGATCGCGGTCGGTTTATATGACAAAGTACTTTTAGCTGTGTTTTTGGTTCCAACAATCATATTTGGAGTTTATTGGAGCCCGATTGTTGAGTTTACGAGCCGTTCCATCGGAATGGTATCAGGAAAATAAAAAAGGGGCCTTTGAGCCCCTTTTTTTTATTCTCTTTCTTTTAGACAACTCCGAAATCAAATTATAATCTCATAAAACATTATACCGGCTGCTGTTAGTTAAATTGGGTAATATAGCGGTACATCACCCAGAAATGCGAGAAGCTCCCCAGCATGACGAAAACATGGAAAATCTCATGAAAACCAAACACATCCGGCCATGGATCCGGTTTTTTTTTACCGTAGATCAATGCTCCCACACTGTAGAATAACCCTCCTGCAAACAACCATATCAGCGCCCCGGTCTGAAGCGATTTCACCAGAGGCCAGATCCCAACAATAACCAGCCAGCCCATCAGCACATAAAGCATCGTGGATAACCATCGCGGTGCCTGCAGCCAGAACAATTTGAAAAAAACTCCCGCCAGCGCCAGTCCCCAAACACTGCCGAACAAGCCCCATCCCCAGCCGCCCCGCAGAGGTATTAAACAAACGGGAGTGTAAGTCGCCGCGATGAGGATGAAAATCATGATATGATCGAGTTTTCGTAATCTCTGAGTTCCTTTCTCAGATAATCTCAGCCAGTGATATAAGGTGCTTGAAGTGTACAACAAAATCATCCCTGACCCAAAAACGGAAAATGAGACGAGATGCCACACTTTCGCGGGATTAACAGATTTCATGAGCAGCATTATCATTCCTACGATTGCCAGAATGGCTCCTATGAAATGCGTCAAACCGCTGACAGGATCTTTAAACTTATTGATCATATAATTTTTCCTAAGAATGAATTGTGAATATTTAAGCAAGGCATTAGTCTAATCAAACATCCCGTATAATACAAGGGAAGAAAATATTCATCTCATAAGAACTGGAAAGAATATAAATGTGTTTAATCCGAAGTGTTTTATATGAATTTTTGGCAGTGAAGAACTATGAGTATGAATGACGGCTAAACTTTCAGCCGCAGAAATGATACCCCATAAACCTGATTTTATCCGGGATGATTCAGATCTATCGGGTTCCTTTATAAATGACGGCGATACCGTTGAGTAATTTCCAGTGCTTGAGATTCCGGAAACCGGCTTCATTCATCCATGAGGTAAATTCGCCAATGGCCGGAAATTTTTCAACCGACGCTGGCAGATATGAGTATGCGGCCCTGTCTTTGCTGATTAAATTACCGATAATTGGAAGAATCTTGTTAAAATAGAACAAATACAATGCCCGAAACGGTTTGAATGTGGGAAGAGAGAATTCTAAAATGATCGCTTCACCATCCGGTTTTAGTATGCGGTACATTTCCATTAAGGCATCGGGAATTGTCCCCATATTTCGAATCCCGAACGCGATCGTCACCCCGTTAAAAATTTTGTCAGGGAACGGTAATTCCTCCCCGTCGGCATTCACGAACCTGCACTGTGACGCTAATTTTTTTTTGTCTATTTTTTGATTTCCAAATTTTAGCATTCGCAGGGCGATGTCAGCGCCGATCACCTTACATTTTTTTTGAGAAATGACTTCTATGGCGAGATCACCTGTTCCCGTGGCAAGATCAAGAATCAGCCCTTTTTTATCCATACTTAGTTTAGAAACAGCTTTTTTTCGCCAATAGATATCGATCCCGCCGCTTAACAAATGATTCAACAGGTCATAACGGTGGGCTATGGAATTAAACATCTTGGTTACATATGTTTTTCGCTCTGATCCTTCTGTCAGCACCATTTCATCTTTCAATTCTTCTTCTCTCCCCATCCCCGGACCAGATTTTGTGGAATATTCAGCGCGTTAAACACTCTGGCAATTATAAAATCAGTAAGTTCATCAATATTGGCCGGATTGTGATAAAATGCCGGTGAGGCCGGCATAATGGTTGCCCCCGCCTCTGTCGCGGACAACATGTTTTTGAGATGAATCCGGTTATAGGGCGCTTCCCTGACAACCAGAATCGTCGGACGGCGTTCTTTCAAGCTTACATCCGCCGCGCGTTCTGTCAGTGTCTGCGCGTATCCATTCGCTATACCTGATAGCGTTTTCATGGAGCATGGTATCACAATCATCCCATCCACATGAAATGATCCGCTTGCGATCCCGGCGTAATGATCATCGTGTGAGTGAAATATGATATTTTTGGGATGTACCTCTTCCCGATAATGTTTTATCATAAATTTTTCAAACGGCTGCTTATCCGCGTCCCATCCTGTCTCGGTCTTCATTACTTTTTTTGCAACATCGGAAAACACAACATGAAGCTCATACTCATCCGGCAAAGCACGTATAAACCTGACCGCGTAAATCATTCCGCTCGCGCCACTGATGCCCATTACCAGTCTTCTCATAGCAGCCATAGGTCTCCTATCACCGAAACAAAGAAAACAATACTTATGAATCCATTCATATTAAAAAACGCAACATCCAGTTCAGCCAGGTTGTCCGATTTGACAAGCGAGTGCTCATAGGTCAATAAGCCGGCAATGATTATGAGACCTGCCGTGTATATAAAATTCAGCGGTACCAGCCATGCAAGATATGCCAGCAGCAGGAAAGAAATCAAATGGCTAAGCCTTGCCAACATTAGAGAATTTTTCAATCCAACCAGTTTAGGCACGGAAAAAAGACCGCTTTTTTTATCAAAATCAATATCCTGACAGGAGTAAACAATATCGAATCCGGCCACCCAAAATACCACCGCCAGGCTAAGCAGAACCGGCGCCCACGCAAAGTATCCCGTTACTGCCAGCCATGCTCCGATGGGTGAGAGCCCCAATGCGATTCCCAGTACATAATGAGACAATGATGTAAACCGTTTTGTATAGGAATATAAAAAAACAACCGCGAGAGCGACTGGTGACAGGATAAAACAAAGCATATTTAATTCATATGACGCATAAATAAACAATCCCGAAAAAAACAGAATAAATATGCTAATCTGTCTTTCAGTGATTTTCCCTGAGGGCAGATGTCTGTTTTTTGTTCTCGGGTTTTTCGCATCAAATTTTTTATCGATTAGACGATTAAATCCCATAGCCGCGCTTCTTGCGGCAATCATGGCTACAAGTATCCACATCAGAACAGGCCAGGTTAGCGCCACTTTCTGATCCGCCAGGATCGCTCCCGACAACGCAAAAGGAAGCGCGAAAACGGAATGAGAAAATTTAATCATTTGTCCGAATTCAATTATATTCCTGATGAATTTTATGAACATCGAATCTGACTCCATTCTTTATTGACAATGAAATCTTCCGGAAGGTCATCGATTGCATCATCTCCGATAAAAATATTAAAACGAGCTTTTTTACCCGCTTCAATGCTTCCATACTCACTCTCTTTCCCTAAAGCACGCGCTCCGTTCAAAGTGCCCATTTTTATCAGCATACCTGAATCTTTTATGCCGGAGTGTGATTTAAGAAAACGTAATTCATTCAACACATCCAAATCAAAATTACTCGCAAGGCTGTCAGTACCTACGCAAAGCGGTACCCCGGCATTTATATACTTTCTGACAGGAGCCTCGCCGACATCCAGAAAGGCGTTGCTTCTCGGACAGACACAAACAGACGAACCGGCACTTTTAATGACTTCTATATCCTGATCCGAGACCTGTACCCCATGAACTAAAAGCGTATCCGGTTTTAGTACGCCTAAACTATGCAAATATGCGACTGGAGTATTCGCCGGTGCCGACCATTTTTCATCCAGGAGTTTTCTCCTATTCAGAAATTCCCGGAACGGACCGGTCCCATCCTGAATAAATCTGCTTTCCTCCGGGCTCTCTGCCAAATGAACAGATATTCGATTACTTTTATTGATTATTTTTCTAAATAGTTCTGATGATTCAGAATATGGCGCGTGTGGGCTTATATGCGCATTTGGATTTGAGCGATTGTGTTGTATTTTCGCTTTATTATATATTTCTTCTGACTGTGAAGCATTCAATCCCAGAATCTCATAAAACACCACACGTTTCGGCCCGTCTGAATTTTCCTTATTCTCAAGGAGAAATCCATTTGTGACATCTCCAACAAGGGCAGTACCGCTATTTGTCATTTCTTTCATCTGTTTTTGAACCGCTTGAAGAATATCATCAGGTAAACCGAAATTCTGACGTATCAGAATCAATTGTTCGACCCAGTCGACAAAATTGTGGAAACTCTCGATCGCGTTGTGATAATAGCTCAATTCAAGATGGCAATGAGCGTTGACCCAGGAAGGCGCTATAACAGAATTATCAAAAACAAATTCTTCCCCGTGAAAATCCCGCAATATTTGGTCTTTTGATCCGACGGCGATTATCCGGTCGTTTTCAACCGCCATTGCCCCGTTTTTTATCGGTTGATCAGCCACCGGAATGATCCAGTCAGCAATATAAATTTCTGTACTCAACGGAAATCTTTTCTCTATAATTCTGTGATTTTCAGTTTAGTATTCTGTATTCCATATCCCGTTTTTTGGGAACATATCCTGCTTCGGAGATAACCCGTTTTAGTTCATCCAGCGACATTCTAAATGACGCGCCGGCCGCCGCAACTACATTTTCCTCAATCATCAGACTGCCAAAATCGTTTCCGCCAAAGGTCAGCCCCAGCTGCGCGACTTTTGCCCCCATTGTTACCCATGAAACCTGAATATTGGGCACATTGTCAAGCATCAGGCGTGATATGGACAGCGTTTTCAGATAGTCATGCGCAGATGTTTCTTCACCCCCAAGTTCTGTGTTCCCCGGCTGATAAGTCCATGGAATAAACGCCGTAAATCCCCGCGTATGATCCTGCAGATTCCGGATATTCAGTAAATGCTCAATTCTATGTTCAAAATTCTCAACATGGCCAAACATCATCGTTGCAGTGGTTTTCATGCCCATTTTATGAGCTGTCTCCATTACTCCGAGCCAGTCTTTGGTTTTTGTTTTGTTGGCGTTCAATTTTTTCCGGACTTCATCGACCAATATTTCTGCGCCCCCGCCCGGTATCGATGCAAGACCGGCGGCTTTTAACCTGATAAGCGTCTCTTCGAGCGACAATTTAGATATTTTCGCGATATATGTAATTTCCGCCGGTGAAAGAGAGTGAATTCTAATAGTGGGATAATTTATGCTGATGAACCTGAAAAGATCTTCATAAAATTCAATTTTCAACGCCGGATTCAATCCGCCCTGCATCAGTATCTGAGTCCCGCCTAATGCCAGTGTTTCATCAATCTTAACGGCTATCTGATCATTGTTCAGAACATAACCATGGTCTGACCCGATTTTCTCATAAAAGGCGCAGAAATTACATTTTGCGACACAAATATTGGTATAATTAATATTCCGGTCAATGATATAGGTTACCACCGGTTCCGGATGCATTCTCTGACGCACCAAATTGGAAAGCATGCCGATTTCCAGTAAATCACCATGTTCAAACAGAAAAAGTCCGTCTTTTGCTGAAAGACGATCCCCTTCATATATCTTTTCCTCTATTTCCGCAAATTTATCTCTCATAAAAATGTAACTCCGGAATATGTTCAATTAAACCTAAATAAAAGGCGTAATGATAAAATTCGTTTAAGCCTTCTTTTTCTTTCTCGCCAAAACTATATAAAATATTATTTGTCAGGTAATCCCTGTAAAACCGCCAATCTTTAGGATTGGATTTGGCGAATTCCATTGATATTTCATCAATATTTTGCAAACCGATCTCTTTTGACCGTATAATTGCGGCTACATCTGCAGAATTTAACGCGAAGTCCTGCCCTGCCCAAAAAGCGTAAACAAAAGGCAGTCCGGTCATATCAAACCATTCCTCGCCGAGGTCAAGAAACAACGGATATTCATCCTGATAATGAAGCGCCTTATCACCGATGATCAAAGCCGCGTCCGCACGTTTTAACATCTCTGGAAGATCAGGCTGCATTACAATAAATTCGGGTGAAATCTGATATTTTTCATTCAGTAATATTTTTAGTAACGCAACGGATGTTCTGGAGCTTGTGTCCAGCGCGATAGTCTTTATATTCATCAATTCGGCTTTAAAAAAAAGCATCACGCTTTTAACCTGAAATCCAGAAGAAAAACACACAACCGGAACAATTTTCCAACAACCCTAC
>JBFXGD010000146.1:0-9167 GCA_050178385.1 Calditrichaceae bacterium | reverse complement strand
CCCGATGATCCACGAGCTAAAGCTCGTGGCAATAATACGAATCGGTACCGTCCAGGAAGCACTCACCGGAAATTCATAGCCCCGATCTTTAGATCGGGGACAATTGAGTAAGCGCGCGAATCCAAGATTCAGCCAACTCCGTTTATTCCTGATACCCCACGAGCTAAAGCTCGTGGCAATAATACGAATCGGTACCGTCCAGGAAGCATTCACCGGAATTTCATAGCCCCGATCTTTAGATCGGGGACAATTGAGTAAGCGCGCGAATCCAAGATTCAGCCAACTCCGTCAATTCCCCGAAAACCCACAACCTAAAGCTCGCGGCAATAAAATGATTTGCGTCTAAACTTTAAATTATTTCATCAGTGAAGTTAATTTACATACAGTTTCACCTAATTCCTTATCACCTGTTATCCTGATTCTCAGTAACGCCTCTTTAGCCGATAAATTTTTTGTAAACATTCTCCAGGCAGTATCATCGCTCTTTTCTACAACCGAATCTGAATTCGGATTAAATCCTTTATAGAGTCCCCAGCCATTATCATTTACCAGCAGCCATTCGCCACCGCCTTCTCCCGTGATTCGGACAGATACTTCTTTGCGCTCCGGAAATTTATAGAATTTATTATATGCATGCGGCAGGCCTCTCATAAATGTATCAACAACCGGAAACAGCCAGTATCGGGATATTAATAACGGAGCGCCGACGGCCTCTCTGATTTGCTGCTGATGATACCATTTTTCTGTATATTCTCTGGCAATATCAAACCAGTTAACTGATTTTTCTTCACCTGCCCACAAAACGCCAAATTGAGCTTCATCTTTATGGTCGAGTGACCGAAACAGCTGTGCCAGCTGTTTCCCTGAATATTCAAGCAGCTCTATCAGAACCGGCGGACTCAATCGTTGTGATGCCTGAAACCAGATATCATTTAACCTGTTCAGATATCTGACTAGAGAGTTATAATCCGTGATCGGTTGATCCGGTTCAGGCGGCTGATGATGGTCTCGTTGAAATGAAAGCCTCCTGAGATCTCCGTCAAGCAGATGAGCAACGATGTCTTTAACAACCCATCGCTTACTCGATGTCCGGAGATTCCACTGTTCCGGACTCAGACTTTTTAGCAGTTGAATCAATTCCCGGTTCAATTCGGGAAAATGAGCGGTCACGTCGATATCAGGTAATTTTTCCATGATAATTTTCTCCATCTAAATGATGAGAAAATACGGAAGAATAATATTTGATGAAAGAAAGTTGTTGATAAGCCGGTTGTGATAATTTAAAAATACGTTCTATCGCCTCATACGGGCGATACAGGAATCTTTCCGGTATCGCCCGTTTTCTGTTAAAGATGTTTTTATTGTCTTATGGAGATTATACTTCAATCTTAGTTCAGACCATGACCCTGGGGGATATAAGATATCCCGCGACTCTTTCAATTTCAAGCTGATCACTTTGCGGTTCATCTTTTGATTTTAAAAATTGCAGAAGGTATTCTAAAAACCACGCGCCCGAAATAGCGTTTTTCTCGGCAACCGAAAAAAGCCATTCAAATTCCGCAACATGGAGTTCCTTATCAATAAAGGCCATTCTAACGCCATCTTTAAGAAAGATTTCCGCCATTTCTTTTGACGAAAACTCAAGGGGATCCTGAAGAATATATTTATTTTCAAAAAGCGTGTCCATTGTTTGCTCACAAAACTCACGGTTGAACCCTAATGTCTCTCCGATTTTAAGCAATGATTCTCTTTCATTGCTGTCAATTGCGCGATCTTTTCCTATTAATAACAGCATACCTTTGTAATAATTGCTTCTGTCTCTAGCATCAACCTTCATCTTAAACTCCCATTCTTAATACAAAATCTTCCCCTCTTATGCTTCTTTAGAAAATGAAGTTAAAGAATTCATCAATATATAAACTATATAAAAATTTTATTGAATCCCGTATTTTACCAATCTGGATTTTCTTCTCAGATTCAACTCAATATTCTTTCCTCCACCAGGTATTTTTCTTCCCGAATAAATGTACGACAACCTTCGATTTTTGTTCCTGATTGAAATAATGTTTTAAGGAAAATTCTCCTGTAATCCTGTAAGATTTTTCACTTCTTTTTTCTTAAAATTCTTTTCCCTGCTTCAAGCTTTCAACTTTTCTTCTCTACTAAGTAAGAAGAAGATCCCTCCTGGATGACACATCTGTGGTGATTGCCAGGCGCGGACGCCCCTATTCTTAAAGTTCTTAAATTCCAACTTCTTACTTCCTACTTCTTACTTTTCCTCTCTTTTTTCTTTTATCTTTTTTCTTTTATCTTAAAATTCCAACTTCTTACTTCCTACTTCTTAATTAAAAAAAAAGGGGCACCCCTTACGGAACACCCCTTCTCCTCCCCCGAAAAAATAATTTACATCGTCACTGCCTTATAGGCATTGACACGGCCCTTTCCGTAAAAATCATCATTACCCGGTTTACCAAGATCATCAGCCGACCGGCGCATAACGGATTCCACCTGCGCCGGATGCATCGAGCCACCGTTTTGACCGATGATCAGCGCGGCAACACCCGCGGCATGCGGAGCGGCCATACTGGTGCCTACACTCCAATACCAGCTGCCGGATGAACCGGTGCTGAACACAAAATCAAATACCCAACACGGACGGGTCACGCCGGCAACGGTACATGATTCATTACCCGGATAAACAAAATTCCCGCCCGGCGCCGCGAAATCAATCGCTGATTGACCGTAATTGGAATAAGATGAAGCAAAGACATCAAGATCGGTTGTCGGGTCAACCGCCCAACCGATGGGCGCTGTCGAAGAAATCTGTATTACATTCGGACCATCAGCCGGCAAAATGAGCAGGCTCTTGTCATGATCTCTGTCAAGCGCATCATTACTGGCAGCCGCGATAACTGTTGTGCCTTTTTGATAAGCATAGGTTGTCGCGCGGTTTATTGCCACTTTTAACTCAGCCGCTTCTTTTCCCAAATTTTGCGGAAAACTGCCGGAAAGACTCATATTGATTACATCAGCGTCAATATTTGCCGCGTAGATAATACCGTTAATCACCCAGGAAAAATCACCGCTGCCCGTAAAAGACGAAAGAACCTTCACCATCACCAGCTCAGCTTCCGGCGCGATACCGATTGTTCCATAGCCATTATCAGCCGCTAATATTGTACCCGATACGTGTGTGCCGTGACTAAACGGATCACCGGGAAAATTATCTAAATATTCGAATGGTTCACCAGGTACAAACGAAGCGGATAAAGACGTATTAAGATTTGGCGCGATATCCGGGTGATCCGAATCGATACCATCATCCAAAACAGCGACTCTTACTCCCGCGCCTCGGGCTCCTGTGGCCCATGCTTCAGGAGCATTTACCGCGTCATGCCCCCACTGAAGATCGAAGAAAAAGTCATCATCCCCGCTAGTGGGAGGATTGCCGAAATCTTCATCAAGAGATTCGCGTCTTAATTCTGGATCCAGCCATTGAACGGTGTAGTCATTGATAACCGATCTTACACCCTTAATTTTAGTTGCTTTAGACACGAAATCTGGATCAGATGATTCCGCAACCGCAACTCCTATTTCACCAATTGAATTAAGCAGTTGTCCGTTTACATTAGCTACCGATTTATCTAAACCGGCAGGAAGAGAATTTGATGAAGAAATTATTATATATTTTCCTGTCGACAAGAGCTGTGCGTTAGATTTTGTTTTTTTCGATAGTGAAATATCATTATTTGAATTATTACTCTCCGGCGCCAGAGGCTCCTGCTCCATACACGAAAAAACAAACACCCCCGACACGACTAACATAATTGTTACGATCCATTTTCTCATTAAATGTACCCCCTCGTCATTAATGTTGATGTTAGATAAAGCAATTAAAATAGTTTGGATCAAGTCAGACATGACCTCCTTTTTTAATTTAATTATCATTTAGGCAACAGAATCGCTAAAAAGACCAATGCAAATATTTATAAATCCTGAATAATTCTCTAAGATGGCAATTTCCATATGCGTGGTATCTTGGCATGTTCATCAAAGAACGTAATTAATTTTTTAGAAATTTCATTTGAAATCATTTTTTCTCATGTTTCAGAAAATTATCCGCTATTATGTTAATTATTTTATCAGAGTGATTGACATTTTATCAAACAAGCTTCTATTGAAATTATTTGAATAAGGTCATCTTCCTCATCTCCAAGTATTTACCGGACCGAACCATATAAAAATAAATTCCGCTGGCTACTAAAGCGCCCCGATTATCACGGCCGTCCCATTTTACACTGTTGAATCCAGCGTTATAATAATTATCCGTCAGGCGCCTGATCTCCTGCCCAAGCGAATTAAAAACCTGAATAGTGACATTACTTGCCTCGGGTAGATTAAAAGTGATGTTTGTTTCAGGATTAAACGGATTTGGATGATTTGATATCCTAAATGTTTCACCAACAATTGGCAAGGACTCATTTAAATCTTCCGCAACCGATGAATGACCAATCGGTGCGCCGGGCGTCATCCAGGAAGCGCCATTCATTAACCGGCCATGATTTTTATTGCGGGAGCGGTCTTTTGCGGTAATTCCGCTTCCATCGTCAAACCGCCAGTAACCGGCCAGCGCTGACGCTTTTGGAGCCGCATGTCCATTCATGGCTGCCCTTATGTGAGCCGGTTTCAGCGCTTCGTTCCAAATCCGGACTTCGTCGATCATGCCATGCCAGTATTCATCGTCTCCAGGAAAATCAGCCCCTATATTTAACGGTTGGTCATTTGTACAAAGTGGGCCGTTCAGGGCGTGCGCACCATCCGGATTTCCATCGAGATAAAACTGCAGCATGGATCCGTCAAAAGTCAGCGCCACATAATGCCATTCGTTCAAGGGAATCACCGTATTGGATTCCGGGAGCGGAATTGGGAGATCGGCGCAGCCGGTAAAACGTAACCTTCCGTCAGCAGTCTGGTGGATGGTATAGTTGTTTTCACCAAGTTCAGGATCCCCGTCAAAGCCGCCTTTAGTAACAATGCTGGCCCATTCGACATAATCCTCCAGATAAACCCAGGCCGCAATGGTAAAACTCATGGTCATATCCAGAGACGGATCATCCTGTATCTGAACATAATCATCAATCCCATCAAATGAGATCGAATAACCGCTTGGATTCGCAAATAAAAAGGACATAGATAGCAGCAAAGAAAATATACCTGCTATACTGATTTTATGGTAGCCTTTTAACATGGGACAATCCTTTCTAAAAATGTAAGTAAGATTTAACCATTAAAAGAATAAATCAGATATCTGCCGGTCCGGTATCAAGACTTCATTTGTTGAATCGATTATTGATCCCGGCGTGAAATACCGTCTTGCGGATAAGAGAAAATCGAACAAACATTAAAAACTGAATCTCATCATAAAAACCCCCCTGATTTTATGAATTTCAGTTAATTATGGAAGGAAGAAAGTCAAACCGGTTTTTTACCCCCTTTCTGAAATATTTATTATTTCTCCGGGATAGTATAATTAAATCAATTAAATGATCATATAAGATATGGACTTCTGGTAACGTTGCGGCAGCCGGTAACAAATGATGAAACATCGATTCTCCATCGGGAAAAAATAGTCATTTTTTGCCTTAAAGTAAGACTCGTCATCTGGAATGAATTTATATCAAAATGGATTTTTGAAACATACATATTAATGGAAAGCAAGGTCCTTTTGCGTGGATTATTTGAGCTTTCACGCTTTCAAGAGCGACAGAAAACAAATGCTCTTTTCTCAAACCGGTGATTTGTTTATTCGCTCAATCTATATCGTCTTCAACATTATTACAACCGCAAAGAATTCCCGTTACTCAAAAAAAACTTAAACAGGTCTTATCGGCCAACTCATCCTTTTAACGTAATAAGTACCTTGCCTGTGAATTATATTTCGCGTCATCACTCACACAGATCTAATTTATCATTGGACTGTTAACATACAGCGATTTCGCCCTTTGAAGATTTTTGTTTTTTGCCTGATATATCCTATTTTTTTGTTGCGATCATGCGAATGATATCCGCCATTCCGCCATGAAACTTTCCTTCATGCAATTCCACGATTTGTTCAACCAGTTTCTCCAATTCCATTGATTTAAAGGCCCGGCGTAACTCATCAAAATCATACAAAAGATCTTCTGTTTTAGGGCCGCCCGTATCATTTAGTAACTGTGTTTTTGAGAAAACCTCCATCACAATTTTCCCGCCCGGTTTTAAGGAAGATATCAGATTTCTGAAAAATTTTGGTCTTTGTTCTGACGGTAAATGCACATAAATCAGTCCGATGGCGTCAAACCGATTTTCCGGCGGTTCAAACTTTTCGAAAACGATATTATGATATTCAAAATTTACGCTGTTTTTTTCGGCTAAAAGCCGCGCCTTTTTCACCGCGTTTTCGCTGAAATCAAAAGCGGAAACATCCCAGCCTTTTCTTGCAGCGTAAACAGCGTTACGCCCTTCCCCTTCTCCGGGTAATAATATTGAACCGGGTTTATTTGAATCGATAAATGACCGGAAAAATTCATTGGGCTCTTCACCATAAACATATTCATTACCGGAATAACGCTGATTCCACATTTCTCGCATAATATCTTCCTGTGTCTCCCGTAGATTTGTTATCTGTTTCATTCAATCAATTAACTCCTAAAAATTATCAGCAGCTGTTATTTATTTGGGAATCCGGACACCTTACTCAGACAAGCCGGTCATATCCGGTACATCTATGATTAAAATATCCGATTCAGCTTGAGCATGAAACTCAACTTTTGACGATTCTTTTATGCCTATGCCATCCCTGGGTTTTAAGGCCATTGAATTTATTTCGATGTTTCCATCAATTACAAACAGATAGACCGCGCGATCCGTTCCCATCGCTTCATATACGATCGCGTTTACAGGATCAAGCGTCACGCGGGAAATCCGGGCATTTTGATTGATCCATAGTGTATCCGGAGATTTATCGGGTGAAACCAGAGTCAGAATCCTGTTTCTGCTGGTCGAAGGATCGAATTTCATTTGATCATAACGCGGATTAATATTCTTCTTGTCAGGTAAAATCCAGATCTGCAGAAGACTCACATCTTCATCCCGTGAGTGATTGTACTCAGAATGAGTGACTCCCGATCCGGCTGACATAATCTGAACTTCATCGGAGTGAATCGACTGTTTATGCCCACCGCTGTCCTCATGCTCCAATGCACCGGATAGCGGAATTGTAATAATTTCCATATTGTCATGCGGATGCGTGCCAAATCCTTTTCCCGGCGCGATGATATCGTCATTTAGGACACGCAGCAATCCAAAGCCCATGCGATCCGGGTTATAATAACGGGCAAAACTGAATGAATATTTGGTTTGCAGCCAGCCATAGTCCGCGAATCCCCTTGATTCAGCCCTGTGTATGATAGTATCCATTTGGTTTTCCTCTCTAAAGCCCCATGAAGCATAATACATGGGTCGTGGGGGAAATTATCAAATTCATATATTTGATGAATAAATTTATGTGTAATTGCAACATTTAAGGCAACCCGAATATTCCATTCCCATATGTTTATTAATTGCACATATATTTATTCAGATTTCGGGCATATCGATTTTTTCGGCTGGAATAATCGCCAAAATTGATTTATGGCACAGATTATGAATCATCACGCAGTATATATTATGTATGGTTATCAAATCAGGAGAACATAATGCGAAAAATATATTATTCTCTGGTGTTTTCTTTTCTCATTCTGGCAGGCTTGTGGTCATGTAATGACGAAACCACAGGAAACTCCGGCGATACCGGCACGCTAAAAATTTATCTGACCGACGCGCCTGCCGATTTTGACGCCGTCAATATATCATTTACGCAAATCAGCGCGCATATCGATTCAGAGTGGGTGCATGTCCGGGTTGATCCGATTACGGTAAATTTACTGGAATGGAATAACGGGAACTCGATGCTTTTAGGCGACGCCGAAATTCCCACCGGTCATTATACACAGATCCGGGTAAAAATTGACAGCGCGGAAATTGTGGTCGATGGAACACACCATCCCTTAACTGTACCAAGCGGAGCAAAAACCGGTCTTAAGATGGGGCCATCCTTTTTCATCGAATCAGGGTTCTCTTATGAACTCGTCATCGACTTTGATGTCAATCGCTCGATTGTAACCATGGGTCCAAAACACAATCCCAGAGGCTACAAACTAAAACCGCATCTTCGCGTTGTACCGATGGCCATTACAGGTTCCATCTCCGGAACCGTTACCAATCCGGAAAATCTGCCCGTGGCTTACGCGCTTCAGGAAAGCGATACGGTCGCGACATCCGTGGTTAATCCGGTAAGCGGGCTCTTTATGCTGGCTTTTCTTGAGTCAGGATATTATACGGTAACGGTTACCGATACAGCAGGCCTTAGTTATTCTGTGGACAGCGTCCTGGTTGAGGCGGGTTTTGATAAAGGCCTGGGTTCTGTCACCCTTGAATAGTGTGACCGGTATTTGATTCTCTTTCGTTAAAATTTATGCCCGGGAAACCGGGCGTATTTATCAATTCCATATAATGATTATGTAAATAATCCATACTCAAAGTACTGTGATTGTAAAGCCGCTGATTTACTATCGATATTTCCGTATATTTTCACAATTTTCCGCATATTCTTGCATATATATTTGCGCGGGACAGATCAATTTGATAAAATAGATTCCGATCGCTATATACAAAATTACGTCATAAGGAGTAATCGATCGAGGATAAATCCGCACAACTGATTTTAGAAGACGGCTCCGTTTTCCCGGGAACTTCCTTCGGCTATCCGGAGTCAACGGCAGGGGAAGTCGTTTTTAATACGGGCATGGTTGGCTACCCCGAATCACTCACCGATCCATCCTACAAGGGACAAATACTCACGTTTACCTTTCCGCTCATCGGCAATTACGGCATGCCGGATCAATCTGTAACGGAAAAACCGGAAAAATATTATGAATCCGGATCCGGAAAGGTGAGCGGTCTTATCGTGGATGATTATTCAAATCAATATCAGCACTGGAATGCCGGAATCAGCCTTGCCCAATGGCTCTATAACCAGAAAATCCCCGCCATCGGCGGAATCGATACACGCGCGCTGACGAAGCACC